>CABQHR010000326.1 GCA_902463875.1 uncultured Collinsella sp. | reverse complement strand
AGTACCCCAACACGGCCATGTCGGCCGAGATGGTCGCCAGCTCCGAACGCACCGACGTTGCCGCCATCGCCTCGCGCAGCTGCGCGGCGCTCTATGGTCTGGAGGTGCTGGAGCCCAATATCCAGGACTCGGACAACAACTACACGCGCTTCGTCGTCATCAGCCGCGAGCCCCGCGTCTACCCCGGCGCCAACCGTACCTCGCTCATGATCACCACGGCCAACGAACCGGGCGCCCTTTATCGCGTACTCGAGCGCTTCTATGCGCTCAACATCAACCTCATCAAGCTGGAGAGCCGCCCCATCCCCGGTCGCGACTTTGAGTTTATGTTCTACTTTGACCTGGACTGCCCCTTTGGCAGCAAGGCGCTCGACGACCTGCTCGACTCGATTGACGACGTGTGCGAGAGCTTCACCTACTTTGGCAGCTACACGGAGGTGCTCTAGATGACCGATACCGCCGCAACCCGCCCCTACGGCGTCCTGGGCCGTGTGCTGGGCCACAGCTACACCCCGACCATCTACAAGGAGCTCGCGGGGCTCGAGTACGTGCGTTTTGAGCGAGAGCCCGAGGATCTTGAGGTCTTTATGACCGGCGACGAATGGGAGGGCACCAACGTGACCATCCCCTACAAGCGCACCGTCATGGAATACCTGGACGAGCTGAGTCCGTTGGCCGAGCGCATGGGCAACGTCAACACCATCACACGTCTGCCTGACGGTCGCCTGCGTGGCGACAACACCGACTACTTTGGTTTTCAGTGCCTGGTCGAAGAGCTGGGCGTTGAGGTTACCGGCAAGAAGGCTCTCGTGCTCGGAGCCACTGGTGGCGCCGGCACCACGGCAAGTATGGTGCTGGGAGACCTGGGCGCCATCGTCGTGCCCGTCGGCCGCACGAGCGAGGTCAATTACGACAACATCTCCCAGCAGTCCGATGCAACGTTGCTCGTCAACTGCACGCCCGCCGGCATGTTCCCCCACTGCCCCGACGCGCCTTGCACGCTCGAAGGGCTCGATGCGCTCGAAGGCGTTATCGACATTGTCTACAACCCCGCCCGCACGGGCCTGATGCTCGAGGCCGAGCGCCGCGGTATCCCCTGCATCGGCGGCCTGCTGATGCTCGTGGCCCAAGCGGCGCAGGCCGTCGAGCGCTATACCGGCCAAACCACCCCGCGCGAGCGCATCCTGGACGTAACGGAGCGCCTGTCGCGCCATGAGCAGAACATCGCCCTGATCGGCATGCCGGGCTCGGGCAAGACCCGCGTGGGCGAGCAGATCGCTCAGCTCACGGGCCGCGAGCACATCGACCTCGATCGCGCCCTCGAGAAGCGCCTGGACATGCCCTGCGCCGACTTTATCGTCGAGCGCGGCGAGGCGGCCTTCCGCGAACAGGAGACGGCGGCGCTAGCCGGCATCTCCAAGCGCAGCGGCCTGGTGCTCTCCACCGGCGGCGGCGAGATCACGCGCGACGAGAACTACCCGCTACTGCACCAGAACAGCCA
>CABQHR010000325.1 GCA_902463875.1 uncultured Collinsella sp. | reverse complement strand
CGCTCGGCAGAAGCGAGCTCCATGCTCTCGTCCGGGGTGTGGACATCGGAGAGCGTCGGGCCCACGGCGATGGCGTCCAGGCCGTGCAGGGCCTCGGCAAACAGGCCACACTCAAGGCCGGCGTGAATGGACTCGATGCGCAGCTCGGAGCCAAAGAGCTCGCGATAGCTCTCGACAAAGACGTCGCGGACCGGCGAATGCTCGGCATAGCTCCAGCCGGGATACTCGAACTCAAACTTGGCGTCGAAGCCCAGGACATCGGCCAACGTCTGCAGGCGGTCCTTGAACTCGTTCTGCAGCGAGGTGATCGAGGAGCGCGGGGACAGCATGATCTTGACCTCGTCGTCAGAAGTGGCAACCACACCGATGTTGGAGGAAACCTCGACGGAGCCGTCGGTGGCGACGTTGCGGCGAATCACGCCGTTAGGGGCAAGACGCAGGGCGCGGATGAGGGCAAGCGCGGACTTCTGGTCCATGGCCTCGACCTCAGCGTTATCGGCAATCTCGACGGTGCAGGTAAAGCCGGGGTCGAAGACCTCGAGCTCGGCAGTGACGTCGGCGATGATGCCCTTTGCGATCTGGGCCGCGGCCTCGGCGGCAGCGTGGTCGGCGTAGACCAGAACAGCCTTGCACTCACGGTTGATGGCGTTGTCCTTGGTGCCGCCGTTAAAGCTGACGATGGCGGGCTCGCCGGCAACCATCAGGCGGTCGATGATGCGGGCCATGATGAGGTTGCCGTTGCCGCGCTCCAGGTTGATATCGTTGCCGGAATGACCACCCAGTAGGCCGGAGATGTCGAGCGTGAGGGTGCTACCGGTCTTGTGCCCGCGCACGATGGGGTAGGTGTAGGTAACGACGACGCCGCCGGCGCAGCTGACGGTGGCAACGCCCTCTTCCTCGGAGTCAAGGTTAATCATGGTGCGGGCGCTAATCTGGGACTTGTCGAGCGTCTCGGCGCCGACCAGGCCAGTCTCCTCGTCGGTGGTGAATACGCACTCGAGGGCGGGGTGAACGATCGAATCGTCATCGAGAACAGTGAGCATCAGAGCGACGGCGATACCGTTGTCGGCGCCCAGGGTGGTGCCGTTAGCGGTGAGGACGCCGTCCTTGACGACCAGGTCGATACCATCGGTCGTAAAGTCGTGCTCAACAGAGCCCAACTTGTCGCACACCATATCGATGTGGCCCTGCAGCATCACGGTCGGAGCATTCTCGGCGCCGGCAGAAGCGGGCTTGCGAATGATGACGTTGTAGACCTCGTCCTGGTACACATCGAGGCCGCGCTCCTTGGCAAACGCAACCAGGAAATCGCTGATGCCCTTCTCGTTGCCAGACCCACGAGGGATCGCGCTGACCTCCTCAAAGAAATGGAACAGCTGGGCGGGCTCGTAGCCGGTGATCTTGTAATCCATGGTGCCTCCTTGGCGCAACTGGTTAGACAGTAAGACATGCGACTTGTATATTCCCAGACTTTGCGTGCATAAACCAGTCGAAAACGCCGAGCGC
>CABQHR010000324.1 GCA_902463875.1 uncultured Collinsella sp. | reverse complement strand
GGGTTGGTCGGACGGCTCTTGAACTCGGGGTGAGCCTGGGTTGCCACATACCACGGATGCACGTCGCGCGGCAGCTCGACCATCTCGACCAGGCGCTCGTCGGGCGAGAGGCCAGAGATAACCAGACCGGCGTCCTCGAGCTGGTCGCGGAAGGCGTTGTTGAACTCAAAGCGGTGACGGTGACGCTCGTAGACGAGATCCTCGCCATAGGCCTCGCGCGCGAGGGAATCGGCAGCAAGCTTGCACGGATAGGCGCCCAGGCGCATGGTGCCGCCCTTCTCGGTCACGTCCTCCTGCGAGCTCATCAGGTCGATGACACTATACGGGCCATCCGGATCGAACTCGGAAGAGCTGGCGCCGGCAAGGCCGACGACGTTGCGGGCAAATTCGCACACGGCCACCTGCATACCCAGGCAAATGCCCAGATACGGAATCTTGTGCTCGCGGGCGAACTCGGCCGCAAGGATCTTTCCCTCCAGGGCGCGCTTGCCAAAGCCGCCAGGGACCAAGATGCCCGAGGCGTCACCCAGGACCTCGGAGACGTTCTGCTCGTCGAGGCTCTCGCCATCGACCAGCTGCACGTCAACGTGGCGATCGTAGAACACGCCCGCGTGGTGCAGGGCCTCGATAACCGACAGGTAGGCATCGGGCAGCTGCGTATACTTGCCCACGACGGCGATCTTCACCTTGTCGGCGTGCTGGTTGGCATGGTTCTGCTTGCGCAGGAATTCGTTCCACGCACTCATGTCGCGCTCACGCGGATCCAGACCCAGACGCTCGCAAATGCGCAGGTCAAAGTCCTGCTCGGCGAGCAGCTGCGGAACATCGTAGATGCTCGCGCAGTCCTCGTTGGTAAAGACGCAGTCGGTGTCGACGTCGCAGAAGCTTGCGATCTTGCCGCGGATAGCATCGTCGATATGGTGGTCGGAGCGCAAAACGATAATATCGGGCTGGATACCAAAGCTGCGGAGCTCCTTGACGGAGTGCTGCGTCGGCTTGGTCTTGACCTCGTGGGCGGCGGCGATATAGGGAACGAGCGACACGTGGATGTAGCAGACGTTCTCGGGGCCGGCCTCCTTGCGGTACTGGCGAATGGCCTCGACAAACGGCTGCGACTCAATGTCGCCGATGGTGCCGCCTAACTCAGTGATGACCACATCGGAGCCGGTCTGCTCCTCAATACGACGGAACTTATCCTTAATGGCGTTCGTGACGTGCGGAATCACCTGCACGGTGCCGCCCAAAAAGTCACCGCGACGTTCGCGGGCGATCAGGCTCTTATAGATGGCACCAGTCGTAAAGTTGGAATCGCGGGTCAGGTTCTCGTCAATAAAGCGCTCGTAGTGGCCCAGGTCCAGATCGGACTCGTAGCCGTCCTCGGTCACAAAGACCTCGCCATGCTGGAACGGGCTCATGGTGCCGGGGTCGACGTTCAGATACGGGTCAGCCTTTTGCATCGTTACTTTGTAGCCACGCGACTTGAGTAGACGGCCCAGCGAGGCCGCGGT
>CABQHR010000323.1 GCA_902463875.1 uncultured Collinsella sp. | reverse complement strand
ATCGCCGCGCTCGGCGGGGCCGACGCCTTCGCCGCGGGCGCCCGCGTGGTCGCCGTGTACGACGCGCCGTTGGGGGCCAACTGCAATCGAGGCGCTACCAAGGGCAACCCCAACGAGGTCTACCTGCGCTACCCGCGCTCTCCTCTCGCCGACCAGTCCGGCGACGCCGGATTCACTCGCACGCCGAGCGATGACGCTGCGGCCTATACCTGGGGACTCAGTCTGATCAAGCGCTCAAGCGCAGACGATAAGCCGCTCGCGGGCGCCAAGCTGCGCATCATCGATGACCGCGGGCGCATCCTAACGACCGACGGCTCGTGGTCGACGGATGCCGACGCGTACGTCATCACGGGCGCGGATGGCCATGTGGAATTGAGCGGTGTGGACGTGGGTGTCTACACCGTCGAGGAGGTCACGGCTCCCAAGGGATACACCGCCTTTGAGGGCAAGCGAGCGGTGACGGTTGCGTCTGAGGGTCTGGACGTTAAACAGGTAGCAGCCGCGAAGCCCAAGGTGACCGTATCGGTCGAAAGCCCCCTGCGGGTTGATACCGCCGATGCCGGGACGGGTTCGATTGAACTGTCGGTGCTCAACACCCCAAGCAAAGAAGCAAGTCGAGGCTTTATGCCCTCGACGGGAGATAGAACGTTGGTGCTGGTGGCGGCTTTGGCTGCCATCGGAGTGGCGGCTATTGTTGCCGCACTCGTCATCAAGCGGGGAGGAGGTCGCCGTGAAAAATAATTGCCCCCCTTGCTCAATGGTGTACTGCCTCCGTAGCGAGTGACGCGCAGGCCTGCCGACCTGATGATCATTGGTTTTAAAAAAGTTACTAGAGAACCCTCCAAGAAAAGCGGGACACCCGGTCGATATGACCGAGTGCCCCGCCTCGTTTGTTGGTGCAAAGTAACCTGACCCCTTTGCACCACCACAAAGGTGCCTGGCCCCTTTGTGGTGATCGGCTGCTAGGCGGTGGGGAGTTCTGGCGTGTTAGCCGGTTGCTGCGGCTTGAGGTGGGCGTTGCGCCAGATGATTTGGATGATGTAGCCGAGCATAAAGACAAAGGCCACGCCGCTGATGAAATCGCCTACGAGGGGGATTGCCGTAAGCGCGCCTGCGATCACGCCGCCGGCGGCTGCCGTGGCGTAGCGGTTCTGGTTGTGTCCGACCATGCGGGCGATTGCGCACCCTGCAAAGGCACTCGACACCAGCGCGATGCCAATAACACCGCACATGAGGGCTCCGGCAAGCGACAGACCAGCGATAGAGATAATTAGCAGTAGGACGGCGGGGGCGATAGCAATCGTACCCAGAAGACCGCTCACCCACAGAGGCATGGGGCGCTGGTGGAGCATACCGGCGGCGCTGGCAGTCGCACGCGGAAAGACGAGTTCGAGCAGTAGGGCGACAAAGCAGGTCGAGAGTGCCGCGGCGACGATACCGCCGATGATATCGTTAACGGTGGAAGTATCCTCGCTCTCGGTGCGGTCGATCTTGAGCGCGCCGACCTCGGCTCCCGCGGCGCGCTCGGGGTCCTCGGA
>CABQHR010000322.1 GCA_902463875.1 uncultured Collinsella sp. | reverse complement strand
ATCTCCCACTCGGTGATCGTAGACTCAAACTTATGCCACTCGTCGCGCTTCTTTTTGAGGAAGAAGCTGTGGATGTGCTCGCCGAGAGCATCCTTCATAAACTGCGAGTCCTCAAACACGTCGAGCGCCTCTTTGAGCGAGCGCGGCAGCGGCGCGTAGCCGGCCTCGACCATCTGACGGTCGGTAAGCTTGAGCGTCTCGGCCGTGGCCTCGGGCGGGAGCTCCAGCTTGCGCTCGATGCCGTCCAGACCAGCCGCCAGCGTGACGGCGTTGACCAGGTACGGGTTGGCCATGGGGTCGGGACTGCGCAGCTCGATGCGCGTGGACAGCGGCTTGCCGGGCTTGTAGACCGGGATGCGGACCATACTCGCGCGGTTGCGCAGGCCCCACGTGGCGTACTGCGGCACGGAGTCGCCACCCGTGGTGATGCGCTTGTACGAGTTGACCGTGGGGTTGGTGATGGCGCTGATCTCGCGCGCGTGCGCCAAGATGCCGGCCATGTAGTGCTTGGCGATTTCGGAGAGGTGGTACTTCTCGTCGTCCTCGCCCCAAAAGACGTTGTTGCCGTCGTGGTCGAACAGCGACTGATGCAAAAACATGGCGCTGCCGTCCTCGCCCGCCAACGGCTTGGGCATAAAGGAAGCGTGGCAACCGCTCTCGTAGGCCTGCTGCTTAATGATGAGCTTGGCCGTGGTGATGGCGTCGGACATGCTCAGGGCCTCGGCGTGGCGCAGGCTCATGCCGTGCTGCGAGCGACCGGCGGCGTGGAAGGTGTACTCCACGGGCACGGACATCTTCTCGAGCGTGAGGACCGTGTTGCGGCGCAGGTCGCGAGCGGCATCGCTCACCGAAAGATCGAAGTAGCCCACGTTGTCGAGCGGCTCGGGGGTGTGCTCGTCGGGGAAGTAGTAATACTCCAGCTCGGCGCCCACATTGAGCAGGTAGCCGGCCTTCTCGGCCTTGTAGAACATGCGGCGCAGGGCATCGCGCGGGTCGCCGGCGAACGGCTTGCGATCGGGAGTGCACACGTCGCAGAACACGCGGGCTACGCCGTTGTGGCTCGGGCGCCACGGCAGGATCTGGAAGGTCGAAGCATCGGGGAACGCCAGCATGTCGGCTTCCTCGGGCGTGGCAAAGCCCTCGATAGCGGAGCCGTCAAAGCCAATACCCTCCTCAAAAGCGACCTCGAGGTCCTCGGGGCTAATGGCAAAGTTCTTGAGGCGGCCGAGAATGTCGACAAACCACAGACGCACAAAGCGGATGTCACGCTGCTCTACGGAGCGGAGTACGTAATCGATGTTCTGCTGGTTCATGTCGCTCCCCTTTCTTTCGGGCGGGTTTCGACTGGTCTATATCGCAGATACTATCGCAGAAAAATGTTTCCGCAGGGTTAAAGCGTATCAAGCGCTCAAAAAACGTGCTTGAGCAGGCCGTTGCGAACGAGCGGCTAGCGCGAGGTCGAAGCGCGGTGTTCGATGTGGCCGGGGATCTCGATGCGCTTGGGGGCGAGCTTTGCGGCATCGCCCACCGTAGTGGTAACGACGTCGAT
>CABQHR010000321.1 GCA_902463875.1 uncultured Collinsella sp. | reverse complement strand
GGCGAGCTCACGAGCGTGATGCAGGCGGTCGGCGGCATCGACAAGCTGCTCAACCCCAAAGCCAAGGACGAGGAGACGCTCGCGCTCATCCAGCACCTTACCCCCAGCCAGCGCTTCGACAAGCTGCTCGAGAACCAGCAGGTTCTAGCCGAGCCCATCGTACGCAACGGCAAGAAAGCCACCGTCGGCTACTGTCCCGGTGTGTGGGGAGCCTGGGAGTAGCCTGTGTTATTTGTCGGCGCGTGGGTATAAGAGCAGGCGTTTGGCATAAGATTCAACTGTAAGCCATGTCTAACAAAGGAGGGCACATGCCCAACAAACCCGTGAAGATCATCATGCTTACCGGCTACCTCGGTGCCGGCAAGACCACGCTGCTCAACCACATCCTCGCCAACGACGGCGGCATCCGTGCTGCCGTGATCGTCAACGATATCGGCGAGATCAACGTCGACGCCAGCCTCATCGCCGACGGCGGCCTTTCCGAGACCGACGACCTCATCCCGCTCACCAACGGCTGCATCTGCTGCACGCTTTCGGATGACCTGGCCAACCAGCTGCAGGGCATCGCCGATTCGGGCAAGTTCGACTACATCATCATCGAGGCCTCGGGTATTTGCGAGCCTATCCCCATCGCCTACACCATCTCGAGCTTCTGCGACGAGGCCAAGGTGGGCGGCGAGCCCAAGCTCGCGCTCGACAACATCGTGGCCGTGGTCGACTGCGCCCGCATGTACGACGAGTTCAACGGCGGCCGCGACCTGCTGGCCGAGGATATCGACGAGGACGACATCGAGAGCCTGCTCATTCAGCAGATCGAGTTTTGCTCCACGCTGATCCTCAACAAGACCGATACCGTCACGCCTGAGCAGATTGCCGAGCTCAAGGCCATCGTGCGCAGCCTGCAGAAGGACGCCGTGATTGTCGAGGCTCAAAACGGCGAGGTCCCCATGGACGAGCTGCTCGACACCGACCGCTTCGACTTTATGCGCGCCTACAACTCCGCCGCCTGGATCGAGGCCATGGAGCATCCCGAGGAGCACGACGACCCCGAGGTGCTCGAGTACGACATCGAGACCTTTGTGTACTCGCGCCGCAAGCCGTTCGACCTGCAGAAGTTCACCGATTTTGTTGAGCAGGAATGGCCCGACGAGGTCATCCGTGTCAAGGGTCCGCTGTGGCAGACCGGCGATCCGGACATGTGCTACATGTTTGAGCAGGCCGGCCACCAGATGCGCCTGATGGAGAACGGCTTGTTCGTTGACTCCGCGCCCGAGGGCGAGAAGCAGAAGATCATCGACGAGAACCCCGAGATCATGCAAATTTGGGACGACGAGACGGGCGACCGCATGACGAGCCTGTGCATCATCGGCCGTCACATGGACAAGGATGCGCTCATCGCCTCCCTCGATGCCTGCCTGACTGACTGGCACCGCGCCTAGGTTATCCAAACGGGCGTTTTTCGCCCACGTAACCGCCAAACCACCACGAAGGTGCCTGTGAACTGCGCCCCGAAACTTGGACTGAATAAATAGCGACTACGCCGCAAGGGCC
>CABQHR010000320.1 GCA_902463875.1 uncultured Collinsella sp. | reverse complement strand
TCGCGGCCTCAAAGTTGTAGAGCAAGATCGAGGGCATGCTGAGCAAAAAGACGCGCAGGTAGAGCGAAGCGAGCGGCATGGTCTCGGCAGGCACGTTGAGCGCAGCGAGCATGGGCTCGGCAAAGATCTCGCCCAGTGCGATGACGACAAAGCCCACGAGCGCCATTAAAATCGAGGTATGGACGGCGCGTTTGACCATGTTCTGATCGTTGCGGCCGATAGCGTTGGCGATGACCACGTTGGAGCCAAGCGACATGCCAATAAAAAGGTTGAGCATAAGACTGGTAAGCGGAACATTGGAGCCGACCGCCGCCATGGCGAGGGTTCCCTGGTCGCCCGAGAAGTTACCGATGATGACCGTGGCGATGAGGTTCGACAGCTGCTCCAAGATGCTCGTGGCGGCCACGGGGAAGGCGAACAGGGGAATATTGCGCCATAGCGAGCCGGTGGTCATGTCAATGTGCTTAGATGCGGTGTCTGCCATACGCTCTCAATCTCTAATATGCTCTTTCGTGCTTATTTGCGCAGACGATGATACTCCTAATGCAGCCAGCCGGCACTTAGGGACGTTCCTTTTCTGCCGGCAGCTGGGGACACTCCTTGTCTCTTCTATGACTAGGCGGGGAAGGCGTGCGACAATGGTGGGCGTTGTGTTGTCCGCCCTAAGGAGTTGCCATGTTGTTGTGTCCCGTTTGCCATGAGCCGTTGGTGGACGACGAGCGTGGGGCTGCATGCGCGGGCGGACATCGGTTCGATCGTGCGCGCGAGGGCTATCTGTACCTGTTGCGCTCGTCTAAGAGCGGCGACTCCATGGGCGACCCCAAGTCGCAGGCACGCAGTCGTCGCGACTTTCTGAATCGCGACTACTATGCGCCGCTGCGCGATGCGATGGTCGAGCTGGTGCGCGAGCGCGCGGCTGAGCGCGGGGCATCCACAGGCAAGCCTCTGACCCTGCTGGATATCTGCTGCGGCGAGGGCTATTACACGAGCGCCATGGGCTCGGTATCGAACGTTGATGCCTATGGTTTTGACCTGGGCAAGGAAATGGTGCGCTTGGCTGCCAAGCGTGGCGGCGCAACGTATTTCGTCGCCAACATGAAGGACATCCCCGTGGCAGATGGCGCCTTCGATATGGTGACCGAGCTGTTTGCTCCCTTTAACGAGCGCGAGTTCGCCCGCGTGCTGGCGCCCGAGGGCTCGCTCTACACCGTGGTCCCGGGTGCGCGCCATCTCTTTGGGCTCAAGGAAGTGCTCTATGACACGCCGTACCTCAACGACGAAAAGCTACCGCAGACGACCGAGCTTAAGCTGGTCGACACGCAGCGCGCGACGGCGAACATTACGTTGGCAACGCAAGCGGACATCGAGGCCGTATTCCAGATGACGCCGTACTACTATCGCACGCGTCCGGCGGACAAAGAGCGCCTGGCAAACCTCGATACCCTCCAAACGGACATCGACTTCATCATCGCCGAGTACCGCCACGGCAAATAACCTGCCAAAAAGGGACAGGTTTATTTTGGCAGGTTTTATCTGGGTAAACGTAAAGGGCC
>CABQHR010000319.1 GCA_902463875.1 uncultured Collinsella sp. | reverse complement strand
GGCTAAGCCTACGCGCAAAACCTCGATGAGCTTTGTGACGGCGCTGGGGCTTTCTGCCCGAAACCTCATGACCAAGAAGGGCCGTACGGCCATGACTGCCTTTGCGGGTTCGATTGGCATTATCGGCATCGCGGCGATTCTAGCGCTCTCCAATGGCGTAAACGGCTACATCAAAAAGGTCGAGGAGGACACGCTCTCGAGCTACCCGCTTACGATTTCCAAACAAGATTACGACCTGTCGTCCATGATGGGCGGGCACGAGACTACGGAAGGGGAGGCGTCCAAGGGCGAGGACTCGTCTGACGGCGACACCGGCGGCAAAGCTAAGGGAACCGATAAGATTCCTGTGATCACGGCCGTAAAGGATATGTTCGCAAGTGTTAAATCTAACGATATGACGAGCTTTAAGGCATGGCTTGACGACGGCGGCGACGGTATCGACAAAGAGGTCAACGCTATCCAGTATGGCTACGGCGTGACGCCGGTCGTCTATCGCATGGGTAAGGGCGACGAGAAGCCTGTCCGGCTGGTGCCCAACGCTATGACCGAGGCCATGAGCGGAGGCGCGAGCTCGGCGGCGACGGTGAGTATGGAGTCCATGGGGACCTCGGTCTTTAACGAGATGATTGACGACCAGAGCCTGCTCGATAGCCAGTACGATGTCGTTGCCGGCCATTGGCCAACGTCTGCCAACGAGGCTGTGATGGTGCTTTCGAGCCGCGGCACGGTGGGCGACTACACACTCTACAGCATCGGTGCGCTGGATATCGATGAGCTCAATGACCTGGTTAACAGCGCCATGGCGGCCGACGGTGGGGTCGAAACGCCCGAGCCCGGCGCCGACTTTACCTACGACGATGCGCTATCTACGACGTTTAAGGTGTTGTCGCCGGCCGATGCCTATCGCAAAAACGAAGAGACCGGCATGTGGACTGACATGTCTGGCGACGCCGACTTTATGACGGCCAAAGTTGCCGACGGTATTGACGTGCACATTGTGGGCGTGGTGCGACCGAACGAGACCGCCAACGCGAGCGCGTTGTCTCCGGGTATCGCCTATACGCATGCGCTGACTCGCCAGCTTATGGAACGCGCCGCCGATTCGCAGATTGTGCAAGAGCAGCTTGCCCACCCCGAGACGGATGTCTTTACGGGTAAGTCTTTCGATGAGCTGCAAGGCGAGGCCAAACAGGGCGTGGATCTGGGCAGCATGTTCAGTGTGGACGAGGCGGCGCTGAAGAGCGCGTTCTCGTTCGATGCCTCCGCGCTCTCGGGCGCTGCCGGCGGTATGGACCTTTCTGGTATCGACTTGTCCGGGCTGGATATTGACCTTTCGGGCATTGGGAAGGACATCGACTTCAACGACATTATGGCCAAAGCGCCGGCCCCAGATTTCTCGGGCATCTTTGACGGTCTGGAACTCACGCCCGAGCAAATGCAGCAGGTCGGAACGCTTGCCAACCAGCTGTTTGAGGGCTTTCTGCAGTCCGATCAGTTTAAGGCGCTGACACCCGATGATCTTAAGGACGCGTCAAAGCTTGCCGCCGCATTCTCGGCGTATCTTGAGAATGATGCCGCAG
>CABQHR010000318.1 GCA_902463875.1 uncultured Collinsella sp. | reverse complement strand
TCGATCTTATCGACTACCTTGAGCAGTACCGTCGCGAGCATAACCTGCCCGAGGTCGCCTATGAGGTCGGTACCGAGGAGACCAATGGCGGCTTGACCTCTACCGATAAGTACGAGGAGTTCATTTCTCAGCTGCAGCCCGAGCTCGAGAAGCGCGGCTGCCCCATGCCCACCTTTATCGTCGGCCAGACCGGCACCCTCACCCGCTGGACGGAGCAGGTCGGTCACTACAACTTCAAGAACGCCCGCGAGCTTGCCGATATGGCCAAGCGCTATGGCGTGGGCCTGAAGGAGCACAACGCCGACTATCTGGACGACGCGACGCTGCTCGAGCACATCCCGGCACACGTGACCGCCTCCAACGTCGCTCCGCAGTATGGCACCGAGGAGACCCGCGCCTACCTCAAGCTTTGCGCCACCGAGCAGATCCTGGTCGACAACGGTCTGTGCGATGACCCCTCCGACCTGTATCACACGCTGCTGGTCAAGGCTATCAAGACCGAGCGCTGGCGCAAGTGGATGACTGGCGACGACGTCAACCTGCAGGTCGATGACATCCTTGCCGACGATGAGCTCAGCCTGAAGATCCTGGATGTCTCCGGCCACTATGCGTTCAACGATCCCGAGGTCAAGGAGCAGGTCGAGAAGCTCTACCGCAACCTCGCTGCCCAGGACATCGACGGCAAGCGCTTTGTGATCGAGCACATCAAGCGCCCGATCAAGCAGTACGTCGTCGGTCTTAACCTCAAGGGCGTCACGACCCGCATCGAGGCCGCTCTTGCCGAGTAAGTAGCTTTTCCTACGCGACGCCGGGCCTGGGGCATGTCCCAGCTGCAGGCCCGGCACATGGGACAAAGGGGCAGTCCCTTTGTCCCATTCTTTTGAGTTTTAGCTTCCTTTGAAGGGGTTCACCATGAAGTTCTTTATCGATACCGCCAATCTGGACGAGATTGCCGAGGCCAAGAGCTGGGGCTGCCTGGCCGGTGTTACCACCAACCCGTCCCTGTACGCCAAGACCGGCGGCAAGCTTGCCGACTTTGAGCCCCATATGCTCAAGATTGCCGAGCTCTGCGAGGGTCTGCCCGTGTCTGCCGAGTCCACCGCGACTACTGCCGAGGGCATGATCGAGGAGGGCAAGCGCCTTGCCGCCCTCGCCCCCAACATCGTGGTCAAGCTTCCCGTGTGCGAGGCCGGCCTTGCCGCCTGCCGTGCGCTGGCCGATGCTGGCGTGCGCGTCAACATGACGCTCGTCTTCTCGCCGACGCAGGCCCTTATGGCCGCCAATGCCGGTGCTCGCTACATCAGCCCGTTTGTCGGTCGTTTCGATGACATCGCCGAGGACGGTATCTCGCAGCTCGACAACGTCGTGACCTGCATTAAGAACTACGACTGGACGGGCAAGAACGTCGACGACACCGTCGAGATCATCACCGCCTCGGTTCGTACGCCCAACCACGTGACCCAGGCCGCGCTACTCGGTGCCGATATTGCGACCGTGCCCATGGCCGCTCTCAAGAAGTGCCTGCATCATCCGCTGACCGACCAGGGCCTCGCCTCTTTTGAGGCTGACTGGCAGAAGGTCGTCG
>CABQHR010000317.1 GCA_902463875.1 uncultured Collinsella sp. | reverse complement strand
GGCCCTTTACGTTTACCCAGATAAAACCTGCCAAAATAAACCTGTCCCTTTTTGGTAGGTTGTTAACTGTGGCGGTACTCGGCGATGATGAAGTCGATGTCGGTTTGAAGGGTGTCCAGGTTTGCCAGGCGCTCTTTATCGGCAGGGCGCGTGCGGTAGTAGTACGGGGTCATTTGGAACACCGCCTCGATGTCAGCCTGGGTCTGGAGCGTAATGTTCGCAGACACCCGCAGCGTTGAGGCCAACTCGAGTTCGGTGGTCTTCGGCAGCTTCTCGTCATTGAGATATGGCGTGTCGTAGAGCACCTCTTTGAGGCCAAACAGATGCCGAGCACCCGGCACCACGGTGTAGAGCGAGCCCTCTGGCGCCAGCACGCGGGCAAACTCACGCTCGTTAAAGGGAGCGAAGAGCTCGGTCACCATATCGAAGGCGCCATCAGCCACGGGGATATCTTTCATGTTGGCCACGAAGTACGTCGCATCGCCGCGCTTGGCGGCAAGGCGCACCATCTCCTTGCCCAGGTCAAAACCATAGGCATCAACGTTCGATACCGAGCCCATGGCGCTCGTGTAATAGCCCTCGCCGCAGCAGATATCCAGCAGGGTCAGAGGCTTGCCTGTGGATGCCCCGCGCTCAGCCGCGCGCTCGCGCACCAGCTCGACCATCGCATCGCGCAGCGGCGCATAGTAGTCGCGATTCAGAAAGTCGCGACGACTGCGTGCCTGCGACTTGGGGTCGCCCATGGAGTCGCCGCTCTTAGACGAGCGCAACAGGTACAGATAGCCCTCGCGCGCACGATCGAACCGATGTCCGCCCGCGCATGCAGCCCCACGCTCGTCGTCCACCAACGGCTCATGGCAAACGGGACACAACAACATGGCAACTCCTTAGCACGGACAACACAGCGCCCACCATTGTCTCACGCCTCCCCCACCTAGTCATTGGGGACGTTCTTAAACGACTAGTCAAACAAGAACGTCCCCAATGACTAGTCTATGTGCTGACAGAAAAGAAACGTTCCCCCCCAAGTACCGGCTGATCGCATTAGGAGTATCATCGTCTGCGCAAATTAGCATTGAAGCGCATATAAGAGATTGAGAGCGTATGGCTGATACCGCATCTAAGCACATTGACATGACGACTGGCTCGCTGTGGCGCAACATTCCCCTATTCGCCTTCCCCGTGGCCGCGACAAGCATCCTCGAGCAACTGTCGAACCTTATCGCCACGGTCATTATCGGTAACTTCTCGGGCGACCAGGGAACCCTTGCCATGGCCGCCGTCGGCTCCAACGTTCCGCTCACCAGCCTGATGATCAACCTGTTTATCGGCCTGTCGCTTGGCTCTAACGTGGTTATCGCCAACGCTATCGGCCGCAACGACCAAAACATGGTCAAGCGCGCCGTCCACACCTCGATCCTCATGGCACTCGTGGGCTTTGTCGTCATCGCACTGGGCGAAATCTTTGCCGAGCCTATGCTCGCCGCGCTCAACGTTCCTGCCGAGACCATGCCGCTCGCTTCGCTCTACCTACGCGTCTTTTTGCTCAGCATGCCCTCGATCTTGCTCTACAACTTTGAGGCCGCGA
>CABQHR010000316.1 GCA_902463875.1 uncultured Collinsella sp. | reverse complement strand
CCCGGTACCACGTCAATCACGGCCTCGCCCGGCTTAAAGGCATAGTCGAACACGTCGAGCGATAGCTTCGGCAGCTTAACGGAAGCACGCAGCTCATCGGCAAGGGCCGCAACCTCGGCCATCTCGGGTGCAATCTCGCCCACAAAGGTGCCGTCCTGCGCCACCAGAGCACCGGCGGCATATACGCGATGCGGAGCCGTGGCAAACGTCAGGTCATTGAGCACCAGCAGGTCGGCACGCTTGCCCGGGGCAATCGCACCACGCAGCTCGTGCGGGTCGCGGCAGCCGTGATCCAGGCCAAATGCCTCGGCCGTGGAGAGGGACGCCATGGAGATGGCAACCACGGGGTCAATACCAGCCTCGATAGCCACGCGGCAGGCATTGTCGATCATGCCGGTCGAAAGTGCATCGGAGGGAGCGCGGTCATCGGTCGCGAAGCAGCAGCGGCGGGCACGGGCGGGGTTTTCCAGCAGCATCGGCGACAGGTTAGCCAGGTCATGGCTGCACGTGCCTTCGCGCAGCATCACATACATGCCGCGGGACAGTTTGTCGAGTGCCTCCTCGGGAATCGTCGACTCGTGGTCGGCGATAATGCCCGCCGCGGCATAGGCGTTGAGGTCCTTGCCGGCAACAAGTGGCGCATGGCCGTCGACCTGCTTGGACGGCGTTTGGTTGGCAGCATCGATGCGAGCGCAGGTCTCGGGATCGGCCATAAAGACGCCCGGCAGGTTCATCATTTCGCCCAGACCAAAGACATCGCCCGGATGCTCGGAAAAAAACGCCTGCATATCGGCGGCGGTAATCACAGCACCCGCTTGCTCATCGGGCAGCGCGGGCACGCACGAGGGCATCATGTACTTGATGGAAATGGGCGCGCGACGGCCGTCCTCGATCATAAAGCGCAGGCCGTCGAGCCCCGCCACGTTGGCGATCTCGTGGCTGTCGGCAATGGCGGTGGTGGTACCGCGCGTCGCCGCCATGCGCGCATACTCGGCGGGGCGGATGTTCGAGGACTCAATGTGCAGATGTCCGTCGATAAAACCGGGGGCGAGATAGCAACCCTGGCAGTCGATCACCTCGGCAGCCTCGTAGGTACCGGCGGCATCGTCACGACCATCGTAGAGCACGCCGACGATCAGACCGTCCTTGACGGCAACGCTACCGGGCGCCACACGCTGGCCATACACGTCGACGATCTGCGCATTGGCAAACAGCGTGTCGACGGGCACGCGGCCCTCGGCGGCCTCGATCACAGACCTCATGACCTCAACGGACATACATTCTCCTTTAACCGTAGAAAACAGCTGCGGAGCGGACAGGCCTTCACCGCAGCAAGACAATAGCCATTGTATGCCCAAAAGAAAGCCCCGCTAACACCCCTTCCGCTTAACGGCGTCACCAGCTTGGTGCAAAGTAGCCTGACCCCATTGCACCAAAAAGGAACGTCCCTAAGTGCCAGCCAGGACAACGCCGTAGGTGGAGGACGGACAGCGAGCGGGCTCCAGAGCGAACAAATTGGCATGAAAAGAGGACGGCATAGACCTTCTGGTCATGCCGTCCTCTTTGAATGACAAGTTGTCGCTCTGGA
>CABQHR010000315.1 GCA_902463875.1 uncultured Collinsella sp. | reverse complement strand
ATCCCGACGCCAACCGGCCAAGAGGCACGGTGGCCCTGCCAACATCGATGAAAGGAGTCCGTATGGACAATTTCTCCGTGCGCAGCGAGCGTAACTTCCACAACCTGATCATCAAGCCAAAACGAATGCATCTTCTAGACGAGCCGAGCGGCTACACCTCGGCTTTGGTGAAGAGCGGCCTCTCCCACCAGATGCGCTTTACCATACAGAAGCTCGAGGAAGAGCTCTGTGCTGCTGGCAACCCACGTATTCTGCAGATCAAGCTGCTCGGAGACGACTCGCGCGAGCCGTCCAACTGGAAGCTCTTCGCCGACGGCGCATGCATCGCGAACGGTTCAGGAGAATTTGCCCGTGAATGCTTCTGCGAGGGAGCCGAGGCGTTCCTGGACCTGTGCCGCGACGCCGTCGACGCGGCCGAGCTGTGCCAGTGGAGCCAAAGGGAGTACGAGCTGCTGAGTGCCGTGCGCGGGATTGCAATGATTTAGAAACAGAGCGGTGGCGTTATCGAACTGTCGACGCCGCCGCCTCCCCAATGCCCGTCGTGCTCAACGATCAGATCGACCTCAAGGCCCTTCTCATCTCGGAAATAATGAACACTGTTGTCGACACCGCCGTAGGTGGAAAGGAACACGCGCACGTCGCGCAGGATGAGATTCTCAAAGAGCATCCCCAGCGTTTGCATATCGCCAAGCAGCCGCTCAGGGGTAGCCCCCAGCAACGCCGCCGCAAGTGACGGGTCACAGAAGTAGCGCTTGGGGCGCACGCGAACGCGGGCCTTCGAGCGTACGTACTGGCTTGCTGCCTCTTGCGCAAGCTCGTCCGAAAGCCCAAGGTTTGCAGGTCAACCGCCCTGTAGCACCAGCGGGCGACGTCATCCTGCGAAATTACGCCATTCTCAATGCAGTTTTTACGCCGTTTTCATTGTAGGTTTTACGCTCGGCATCCTTACCGCGGCGCTTGCTCAACCACCGGACCAGCGAATTGCCCGGATTCTGGGACGTGCTTTCCGCCAAAGGGAAAGCGCGTCCCATTCCGAGCATCACATCAGAACGCGCTTGGTTATCTCCGCTCGCACATCTCGGCAAACGAGATCAGCTTGACGTCTCCCCTACTCTCCGCGGCATCCCGACATCCCTGCGTAAAACCGCTTTTTGAGAAAAGTGCATAGCTTTTTCGCTGCCGCCTAAAGAGCTCGCTTCGGTGCACGAGTTTTTGCAGCACGTCTTCGCCCGCCGGTTCATTGCGCCATTTGCACTCCGCAAACAGCGCAGCGCCCTCGCCATCATCAACAATCAAGTCGATTTCTTCCTGCGTATGCGTGCGATTATCCGTCCCCCACCAGCGCCCGACGCTAGCCGGAACCACATCGAGTTGGCCCGCCCGGGCGAGTTCGTACACATACTGTCTGCATATAAGCTCAAAGACCGTGCCCATGTAATCCGACACGTGCGGCTCAATGCGCTTATACGCCATCTCGGCCATGTCGTTTTGAATCAGCCCGATGTTCTGCGGCACAAACTTGTACCAGAACCTAAACATCTGATCGCTCAGCAGATACACGGCTCGCTTATTGCTCGTCTCGTTTAGGGGCAGCTCGC
>CABQHR010000314.1 GCA_902463875.1 uncultured Collinsella sp. | reverse complement strand
TCGACATCCTCGACCCCACCTCGGGCACCGTTGATTCGCTTATGCGTCTCGACCTCCCCGCTGGCGTCGACATCGACATCAAGCTCTAAGCGATATTCCTCATAGCTTAAAGGGCCCCGCTGCCATTACGGTAGCGGGGCTCTTTTGTTTTGCATGATGGGTTTGGATCGCCGGGTAAGGCTGCCGAGCGGCTGGCTGTGGCGACCTACTCACTCAAGGGGCGCAATGACGCTTCCTCAAAATGGAAGAATCGCAAGCCGTCTTCTGTTTCGATGCACGCACGACCAAAGCCATCGACCGTTTTAAAGATGCCTCGCGCCAGCTCGTCACCGGCAGGGGAGCGGGCGATAACGTGCTCCCCGATCCAATTGAGGTGAGCGATATATTCGTCGTGGACGGGCGCGAGCGGACCGGCGTCTTCTTCCTTGGCGTTGAGCAGATCTGCCCACGCGTCCACAGCGTTTACGACGGTGTGATAGACCTCCTTGATCAGCACATCGACGGCGGGAACGTTCTCGTTGAGGTCAGACAGGCCGATTGCCGGTAGGCCGCCATCGGGCACCTCTTGGGGCGCATAGTTCACATTGACACCAATGCCACAGACGGCGAAAGGTTTGCCTTCGTTATCGCGTGCGGCCTCGACCAGAATGCCGCCGAGTTTGCGTCCACGCGCGACCAGGTCGTTGGGCCATTTGAGGCCAATCTCGTTTACAAGACCCTGTTTTTCGAGCGCCTCGAGCACCGCTAGGCCGCTGACGGCGGCAAGGCCAGAGTACTTGGCGGGATCAACACGAGGACGTAGGACAATCGAGAGCAACAGGTTGCCGGCGGTTGAATCCCACTTGTGGCCGCGTCGGCCGCGTCCTGCCGTTTGCGCGCGGGCGGCAAGTCCTGTGCCGTGCGGCGCGCCCTTTTTTCCTGCCTCGAGCAGGTCATCGTTGGTCGATCCGGTTACGTCGACTATCGTTAATTGAGCATCCATAGCGGCTGCTACCTCCTTAATGAATAAGTGAATGACGCAATGGTGTCGAGAGATAGACACAATGTGAAGCCTTTGTCGCATTTGGACATTTTAATGTTAACACGTCAACAAAGCGAAGAATGCGCTATCCTCTCTTGGTCGATGTAAACACGTCAACAACTCAAAGGAGGTTAGTGATGGGTTTCACGATTCTTGGAACAGGCTCGGCGCTTCCCAAGCGCAGCGTTTCCAATGACGAGCTGTCCGAGTTCCTCGATACCTCGGATGAGTGGATTTTTACCCGCACAGGCATCAAGAGCCGCCATGTGTGCACCACCGAGTCGCTCGACGACCTTGCCGTGGCAGCGAGCGAGCAAGCGCTCCAGAAGTCCGGAATCGATGCGAGCCAGCTGGATCTTATCGTCTGTTCGACGACGACGGGCGATCATCTCGTTCCCGCCGAAGCGTGCGCCGTTGCTGAGCGCCTGGGTGCCACATGTCCTGCTTTCGACGTTTCGGCGGCTTGTGCCGGCTTCGTATTTGCGCTCGATGTCGCCGAGGGCTATATCGCCCGCGGTCGTGCCAGGTGCGTGCTTATCGTTGCTGCCGAGCAGATGACGCGCGCGCTCGACTGGACCGACCGCGCCACCTGCGTGCTCTTTGGCGATGG
>CABQHR010000313.1 GCA_902463875.1 uncultured Collinsella sp. | reverse complement strand
CGTTCCCCAACATCCTCGTCTCGGCCAACAAGGGCATCGGCGTCGCCATGGCGTCCGACATCTGCGGCTTCAACCTCAACGAGGTCTGTACCGCAACGATGCACTACCTCAAGGATCCCGACTGCGACTTGCTCGAGTACATGCCCATGCCCGATTTCTCCACCGGCGGCGAGATTATCTACCGCCGCGAGGAGATGGAGAAGATCGTCGAGACCGGCCTTGGCAGCTTCCAAATCCGCTCCCGCTGGCGCTGGATTCCCGAAGAGCGCATCATCGAAGTGTACGAGATTCCCTACACCACCAAGACCGATGTCATCATCGAGCGCATCGTCAAGCTCTCCAAGGAGGGCAAGGTCAAGGAGATCGCTGACATTCGCGACGAGACCGACCTTTCGGGCCTGCGCATCGCCATCGACCTTAAGCGCGGCGTCGACCCCGACAAACTCATGGCCAAGCTCTATCGCTCGACCACGCTGCAGGATTCGTTCTCGTGCAACTTCAACGTGCTCGTCGACGGCTATCCCCGTGTTATGGGCGTGCGCCAGATCCTGCACGAGTGGGTCAAGTGGCGCATCCAGTCCACGCGTCGCCGCATCAACTTTGACCTGGGCAAAAAGTCCGAGCGCCTGCACCTGCTGCACGGCCTTGAGGCAATTCTGCTCGACATCGACAAGGCGATCGCCATCATCCGCGGCACCAAGCTCGAGGCCGAGGTCGTGCCCAACCTTATGAAGGGTTTCGACATCGACGAGACCCAGGCCGAGTTTGTCGCCGAGCTCAAGCTCCGCAACATCAACGAGGAGTACATCCTCAACCGCACCAAGGACATCGCCAAGCTCGAAGGTGAGATCGCCGAGCTTGAGGAGATCCTCTCCAGCGAAGAGAACATCAAGAAGGTCATCAGCGACGAGCTGGCCGCCGTCAACAAGAAGTACGTGATGCCGCGCCGCACGGGCAGGATTGAGCCCCATGAGGTTATCGAGGTGAGCCTGGAGCCCGAGGTCGAGGAGTACCCGGTCACCATCATGCTCTCGCGCGACGGCTACCTCAAGAAGATGACCGATCGCGTGCTCAAGAAGGCCGCCACGCTCAAGTACAAAGACGGCGACAAGCCCTTTATCGAGTTCCCGTCCTCCAACACGCACGAGCTGCTGGTCTTTACCAACAAGAGCCAAGTATACAAGTGCAAGGTCGCCGCATTTGAGGACACCAAGTCGGCCCAGCTGGGCTCGTACCTGCCGACCGATCTTGAAATGGAACCCGACGAGAGCGTCATCTGGGTCATCGACCCCGAGGATTACAAGGCCGACGTGCTATTCGTCTTTGAGAACGGCCGTGTGGTGCGCGTTGCGCTTTCCGGATATGTCACCAAGACCAACCGCAAGCGCCTCAAGAACGCCATCTACGGCGGCAGTAAGCTGCTGTATGCCCAGGTGCTCAAGGAAGATCGCGACATTGCGCTGGTCTCGAGCGACTACCGTCTGATGAACTTCAACACGTCGCTGCTCAAGACTAAGACGACCACCAACACGCAGGGCGTCCAGGCTTTCACGGCCAAGAAGGGCCGCTCGGTCACCACCGTCGGCACGACCGAAGACATCCTCGGCGCCGGCGTCTCGGCCGAAAAGTTCACCGCGCAGAGCCTGCCCTCCGCCGGTG
>CABQHR010000312.1 GCA_902463875.1 uncultured Collinsella sp. | reverse complement strand
GACGCCTCCATTCGCTTTGAGCGCCAGGTCGACGAGACCGGCTGCGTGGACGTCGCCAACGTCACGTGCGCGCTCATCGAGGAGATTGCCGGCGGCGAGGTTGCTCCCGGCTATGTCGACGTTTTCCCCGCGCCCAAGACCATCGACAGCATTAAGCTGCGCCTGGCCCGCGTGCACGCCATCTGCGGTGCCGACATCGAGCCCGACTTTATCGAGCGTTCGCTCACCCGTCTGGGCTGCACCGTCGAGCGCGATGGCGAGGACTTTATGGTCACCCCGCCGAGCTTCCGTCCCGACCTGCCGCGCGAGATCGACCTGATCGAGGAGGTCCTGCGCCTGTGGGGCATGGGCCGCGTGACGGCGACCATCCCGGCTGCCAAGAACCACATCGGAGGCCTGACCCGCGAGCAGAAGCTCACCCGTAAGGTCGGCGAGATCCTGCGCGCCTGCGGCCTCAACGAGACCACGACTTTTGGCTTTGCCGCCCCGGGCGACCTGGAGAAGATCGGTATGTCCACCGAGGGCCGCGGTTGCCCCGTGGTGCTCATGAACCCTCTGGTAGCCGAGCAGACCGAGATGCGTCGTTCGCTGCTGCCGGGTCTTTTGCAGTCCGTGGCCTACAACGAGGCGCACGGTACGCCCAACGTGCACCTGTACGAGGTCGGCAGCCTATTCCACGGTCGCGAGAACGCCAGCCTGCCCAAGGAGACCAAGTCCGTGGCGGGCGTGCTTTCGGGCCAGTGGAGCGAGCAGTCTTGGAACATGAAGTACCGCAAGCTGCGCTTCTTCTTTGGCAAGGGCATTGTCGAGGAGCTGCTCGCCCAGCTGCGCATCGAGAAGGTTCGCTTCCGTCCCGTCGAGGGCGAGGGCTATGCCTTCCTGCAGCCGGGTCGTGCGGCCGAGGTGCTCTCGGGCGGTACCGTGCTGGGCTGGGTCGGCGAGATCCATCCCGAGGCACGCGAGGCCTGCGGCATCGATGAAGTCGTCGTGGCATTTGAGCTCGACCTGGACAAGCTGATCAAGGGCGCTCGCAACCAGGAGAACTACCGCGAGTTCTCGCAGTACCCTGCCGTTGAGCACGACCTTGCTATCGTGGTCGATAACACTGTGACCTGTGAGGATCTTGAGCGCCGTATTACCAGCGCCGGCGGCAAGCTGCTCGAGGGCGTGCGCCTGTTCGACGTCTACCGCGATCCCATCCGCATCGGAGCGGGCAAGAAGTCCATGGCCTTTGCGCTTACGTATCGCTCCGATGACCATACGCTCACCAGCGAAGAGGTCGAGAAAGCGCACCAGAAGATTGTCACCAAGGTGTGCAAGGGCGTAAACGGCGAGGTCCGCGGCTAGGGCTTGCGCCGGGAGCGTAGAGCCTGATGGCGGTTGCTGCGGAGCCCTGCGCGTCCGCGGTGTTCGGAATAAGGCACCGTTGACCCTGCATATATGACACGCGCATTACATAACGGCGTGCTGCTTTTGTGGCGGCGCGCCGTTTTGCTATCATAGCCTGCGGCGTGTTACGAATATGACATTACGTAACACTGGCAAGGTGATTCAAGCGGCGCTGCAATTCCGTGCGCCGATACCGGGAGGCGTATATGCACATTCCAGACAACTACCTGTCCCCGCAGACCGATGCCGTTATGGCGGTGGCGATGGTGCCCGTATGGGTGC
>CABQHR010000311.1 GCA_902463875.1 uncultured Collinsella sp. | reverse complement strand
GGATTGGTGGCGCGGCCCTTCTCGACGGCCAAGCGCACGAGCTCCAGCACCGCCGCGTCGATGGTCTCGAAGGGGTTGTCTTTCAGGATCTTTTTATGCATGTACAGCGGGATGAACTTGGCCTCGGCGTCATCGCGCGAGAAGCCAAAGGTCGTCTGGGTGAGGTCGTTGGTGCCAAAGCAGAAGAAGTCGGCATGATGGGCGATCTCGTCAGCGACCATGCAGGCACGCGGCAGCTCGAGCATCGTGCCCACGGGAATATTGAGCTCGACGCCTTCCTCGGCGGAAACCTCGGCGATCACGCGCTCGATAACATCGCGGGTCTGGACATGCTCGGCCGTGATGGAAACGAGCGGAACCATGATCTCGGGGCGCGGGTCGACACCCTCCTTGATAAGGCGGGCAGCGGCCGTGGCGACGGCGCGAACCTGCATGAGCGGCAGATCGCCAAAGACGACGGACAGGCGCACGCCGCGCAAGCCCAGCATGGGGTTGGACTCGACCATGCCGTCAATGCGACGCAGGCGGGCGCGCAGGGCAGTGAGCTCCTCCTCGGGAGCGCCGGCGGCCTCCTTCTTGGTGATGGCGACCTCGAGCTCGCGAGGATTATCCAGGAACTCATGAAGCGGCGGATCGAGCAGGCGGACGACCACATCGCGACCGGACATGGTCTTGAACATCGCCAGGAAGTCCTCGGTCTGAACCTTGAGCAGGTCGGCCAGGGCCTGCTGCTTTACGGCCTCGTCATCGGACAGGATAAAGCTCTGGATGATGTTCTTGCGGTCGCCCAGGAACATATGCTCGGTGCGGCACAGGCCGATGGCCTCGGCGCCAAACTCGAGCGCGAGCTCGGCATCCTCGGGGTTGTCGGCGTTGACGCGCACGTGGTTGGCGTGACCGTCGGTCTCGTCCAAACGGATCTCATCGGCCCAAGACAGGATGGTGTCCAGGTCGCCGGTGAGCTCTGCAGAGACCAGGTCGGCCGCGCCGTCGACGACGATACCCTGGGTGCCGTCGATGGAGATGACATCGCCCTCGCGCAGCACGCGGTCGCTGCCCTCGATGCGCACGACCTTCTCTGCCGCGTCAATGTGGAAGCGCTCGACACCGCAAACGCAGGGCGTACCCATGCCGCGGGCGATAACGGCGGCATGGCTCGTCTTGCCACCGTGGCTGGTCAGGATGCCCTCGGCGGCGACCATGCCCTTCAGGTCGTCGGGGTTGGTCTCCCAACGAACCAGAATGATCTTGTGACCCTCGGCGGAACGCGCGACGGCGTCATCACTCGAGAACACGACCTCGCCCACGGCGGCACCGGGGCTGGCGTTAAGGCCGCTGGCCAGGGCCTCGTACTTCTTGGAGGAGTCGAACTGCGGGTGCAGGAGCTGATCGAGCTGCGCGGGATCGATGCGGCTCACGGCCTCCTCGCGGGTGATGAGGCCCTCCTCGACCATCTCGATAGCGATGCGCAGCGCGGCGGTAGCGGTGCGCTTGCCCACGCGGGTCTGAAGCATCCAAAGTTTACCCTGCTCGATGGTGAATTCGATATCGCACATATCGCGGTAATGATCCTCGAGCGTCAGGAACACGCGCTCGAGCTCCTCACCAGCGGACTCGAGGCCCGGGGTGGTCTTGAGGTCGCCGATGGGCTCAGTGTTGCGGATGCCGGCGAC
>CABQHR010000310.1 GCA_902463875.1 uncultured Collinsella sp. | reverse complement strand
AGGGTGCCGTGTCCGCATTTCCGTTCGACGCCGTTATCTTTGACATGGACGGCGTTTTGGTCGACACCGAGTTTTACTATCAAAAGGAACTCGAGAAGTTTATCGACTACCTGCAGATTTCTGTGACGCGTGACGAGCTTAATGCAATCGTGGGCTCGTCGCATCAAGATTTTCAGCAGGTGCTTGTAGAGTGGTACAAGCGCGCAGGGGCGGGCGTCCTTGAGCCCGCTGATGCCGAGGCTCGCTATGAAGTGTGGGCCAGCGCCTATCCCTGTGATTACAGCAAACTGCTCAATCCCGGCGTCTCTGAGGCGCTGACAGGGCTTAAAGACCGCGGGGTCCGCATTGCGCTGGCGTCGTCGTCGCCCCTCAACAATATCGAGGAAGTGCTGAATACCTGCGGCATCCGTGATTACTTTGAGTTTTTGGTCTCGGGCGAGCAGTTCAAGCGCAGCAAACCCGAGCCCGATATCTATCTGCATGCTATAGACCGCTTGGGGCTGCCTGCGACCCTTTGCTGTTGCGTGGAGGACTCGTTGTATGGCATTACCGCGGGCAAGCGGGCCGGCTTGACGGTAATCGCCAAGCGCGAGGAGCGTTTTGGGTTTAGCCAGGATGCGGCAGATAAGATTATCGACCAGCTGCCGGATTTGCTGGAGCTCGCGTAGGGCCCAGGGTGGCACGGCAGCCATTACAGCGATCTCGTTAGGACGAGAGGGGAGCGGTGCTATGACATTTAACGTAAGCGCTCTTGGGTTTGGCGATAACGTCGTCGATCGTTACGAGCATATCCACACTATGTATCCGGGTGGCAATGCGGTGAACTTTGCCGTGTATGCCAAGAAGTGCGGGGCTGCGCGCTCCGCGTATGTGGGTATCTTTGGAAACGACGCCGCGGCCGAGCATGTGATTGCGAGTCTTGAGGATGAGGACGTTGAACTAGCCAAATGCAAGCAGCTCATCGGCGAGAATGGTGCGGCACGCGTTACTGTGGTCGATGGTGATCGTGTATTTCTGGGATCTAACGAGGGCGGCATCCGTGGTGATGCGCGCTATGTGCTCGATCGTTTTGATCTAGCGTATATGAAGCAGTTTGACGTGGTCCATTCGGGTAACTACTGCTTTACCGAGCGTGAGCTGCCTAAGCTGAAGGCGGCGGGTATTACCGTTTCGTTTGACTTCTCGGATGATTCGACCGATGAGTACTACGAGCAGATTGCTCCCTACGTTGACTTCGCGTTCTTTAGCGCGGCAGACGCTGCGAGCGAGGATGAGATTCGCGAGCGTCTGGCATGGGTGAAGAGCCTAGGTCCGCGTTTTGTATCGGCAACGGCTGGCGCTGAGGGCTGCATTGCCTACGATGGCGAGCGTTATTACCGCCAACTGGCTAAACCGGTAACGGATATGAAGGACACCATGGGTGCGGGCGACTCGTTCCTCACCTCGTTTTTGGTGTGCTATCTCGATTCCGCCAAGCGTGGTGAGGATGGCGCCGAGGCCATCGAGCGCGCGCTCGACTTTGCTGCCGGGTTTGCCTCGACCGTGTGCGGCATGGAAGGTTCTTGGGGCCACGGAGCGCCGATTTTTAAATAGTTGAGCGGTCCCGGGAAGTCGAATTGTGGTAGCGCGCAGAGATGTGGTGTAAGAGGCGGGGCATGCCCCGCCTCTTCCCTTT
>CABQHR010000309.1 GCA_902463875.1 uncultured Collinsella sp. | reverse complement strand
GCGCGCGGACACGACTTTCACGAGCAGTCAATTTGGGACGGGGCTCTTTTAGCTGCTTTGCCGCCAGCTGGCGTTGGCACGCGCTACTGCTGAGCCTGTTCCCCGGTACCAATATGGACATCGACGATAACCTGGCGGTAGCTGATACCGCAGGAATCGAGGATACGACGGCTAATGCGGCCGTCGTCGGTGTCGGCGTACTTATTGTCCAGGTAGACGACCTCGCCTACGCCCACCTGCGCCAGGATCTTGGCACAGTCGTGGCACGGGAACAGCGTGACGTAGACCGTTGAACCCTCCAGGTCCTTGAGCGAGCCGCGGTAGTTGAGCACCGCGTTGGCCTCGGCATGCACCACGTAGTTGTGCTTGTCCTGCAGCGGATCGTCGCTCGTGCCCCACGGGAAAAAGTCGTCGTTGAGTGCCGAGGGCGTGCCGTTGTAGCCCACCGAAAGGATGCGGTGGTTGGTGCTGGCGATGCACGCGCCCACCTGCGTGTTGGGGTCCTTGCTGCGGCGCTGTGCGGCAATGGCCACGCTCATAAAGAACTCGTCCCAGCTAATGACGTCGCGGCGCTTGCCCGACGCGGTTTGATGAAGATCGTCCGACATGGCAGACACCTCCGTAATCGCAACATTTTGACCCATTGTAGCAGGTGAAAGGTGGGGGCGTTTATCCCACCGGCCCTCGCTCTACGCGCGGCGGGGTTTTTGGTTGATGTGATAGAGCTCGGCCAGACCTCGCAACGTCAGCGCATCGTCGACCGTCAGGCTATGGCCGACCAGTGCCGCGAGTGCCTCAGCATCGTCACCGGTAATGACGATGGGCACATAGCCCTCCCCCGCTGCCTTGGTCGCGCGCATCTCGGCAAGCACCATGTCGAGCATGCCGTCGATGCGGGCTACCTCGCCCAAGACCACGCCCGAGCGCATGGCCTCGCGCGTGTTGCGACCGATCACATGCGTGGGTGCCGAGGGCTCGACCTGGGGCAGGCGCGCTGCTGCCGCCGAAAGCGAGCGGGCGCCGAGCGCCAGGCCCGGCGCGATGACGCCGCCGACAAAGGTACCGCGCGCATCGATCACCTCGATATTGGTCGTCGTGCCCAGGTCGATCACGATGCACGGCGAGCCGTAGACGGCACGGGCCGCCACGGCATCGGCAATGCGGTCGGGGCCGATCTCGGCCGGATCGTCGTAGTGCACGGGCATGCCGGTCTTGAGACCCGGCCCCACGGTGAGTACGCGCCCCGTGCAAGTACGGGAAAGCGCCGCCTTCCACGGACGCTCGAGCGCCGGAACCACGCAGCTCAGGACGGCAGCCGCGGGCACAAGTGTACCCGGCATGCCCGCATCGGCCGCAAGGGCGCCCATGACCTGCACGAGACGCATGCGTGCCTCGTCCGCCGTGATGCTCGACGGCGTAGTGATTTCGCACGTCGCGAGCGGGCATTCCTGCGCCGCGGCCGAGTCCTCGGCAAACAGGCCAAAGCGAATGAACGTATTGCCTACGTCGACCGTCAATATATATGCGCACCCATTAAGCATCGTCGGCGCTCCTTTCGTCTGCCCAGCAGTATATCGCCTACCCAAATTGACTACCAAAGCAGCTAAAAAAGCCCCGTCCCAAATGAGCTGCCTTGCGGCTATACTGGTGCGCGGTCGTTTGCGAGCTCACGCGG
>CABQHR010000308.1 GCA_902463875.1 uncultured Collinsella sp. | reverse complement strand
TCGCGCACGCGAGCGTAAATTCGATGTATGGCATCGTGTTCAAAGGGAGCGAGGATACAAAAGTCGTCCTGACCCCAGTAGCCCGCAACGCCAAGCCCTGCATTTTCGATGTCCTTGAGCACTGTTCCCACATCTGCAAGCACGCGGTCGCCTTCGGCCTGCCCGTGCCATTCGTTAAAGAGGCGCATGTGTCCCATGTCGACCGTGGCGATGCACCAGGCGCCGTCGCGCACTGTTGCCAAGAAGGCATTGGCGCGCAGCATAAACTCACTGGGGCGGTAGAGGCCGGTGAGCGGGTCAATGCGCTCGGCAACAGCGCCCTTGCGGTCGATTTCGGGTATGGAGAGGCTCTTGTTCTGAAACGGCCCGTTGATGGCGCGTAATCGACGATCGAGTTCGTCCAAGACGGCCGGTGCTTGGTTGACCAGGCGTTCGTAATAGACGGGAACAACCAGGCAGGTAGGGGTAATGGTATCGTCGGCAATTTGGACGGGGGCCGAGATGACGCGCTCCAAATCGCGTGCGAGGCAATCGAAGGCGTCGCGGTCCAGACCATCGGTAAGTACGACAAACTGTACGCTGCGCGAGCGGAACACACGGCTTCTGCCGCGGGTGAGCGAGAGCATGCGACCAGCATATTCGGAGAGCATAGCGTCAACGGCGTCAGCCCCATAGTGCTCATTGAGCTGCGTCGTACCGCGAACGCGCACGGCGATCAGGCCCGTCTGATGGTTATCGCGACGGCAGCCGTCGATGGCGTTGACCAGCATGCGTTGGGTGCCGAGTCCCGTGGCGGGATCGACCGTTTCAACGAGGGAGTGGTTAACGAGCTCGCCGACATAGAGCGAGGGCGTATTTCCGTTTCCGTCGATGCGATAGCCCCGAACGCGACAAAGCACGTAATCGCCTTCGGCGTTGCGTACGCGATATTGCATAACGCGATAGCGTTTAGAGCCATAAAAGACCTGGTAGATGTCTTGGGTATATGCTTCGAGGTCATCGGGGTGCACGCGCGTCTTCCAGTAACTGCGGCAGTCATCGATGTGCTCCGAGGGAAGCCCAAAATCGCGCAGCGCCCCCTGCGACCAGAGCGTGCGGTTCTTATCAAGGTTTTCGATAAAGAAGTAGCGTCCCTCATCGAGCATCGAAATAGCGTCAAAGACGCGGTCATTAATCTCAAAGTCATCTGCGTGGACTTGACTGATGTTGCGGCGATCGAGATGTATGGCATTGCGCAGCTTGTAGTCATACATGCGATGGTCGGCGTCCTTCGTCATGCGGTTTTGGGTTTCGCCCAGTTTGGGATTGGCATGCGACACGCCATAGCTAAACGAATGGGGCATCTCGGCGTCGTTGTTTTTGAGGAGCACCGAGCGGCAATGCTCCAGGCGCTCGGCAAGGTCATCCTCGGTCGAGATGGTGGAGAGCACGGCAAACTCGTCGCCACCCAGGCGAAACGCCGCCTCGCCAACCTTGATGTAGAGCTTAAGGTACAGGCTCACCTGAATGATGTAGCGGTTACCCTCGTCGTGCCCAAAGACATCGTTGCAGTGCTTAAGGTTATCGATATCGATAAACGCCATGGTGACCGGCGTGCCCTGCCCCCAGATCTCCTCGAGAGACTTGGTAAAACCGCCGCGGTTGCCAAGACCGGTGAGCTGGTCGGTAAAAGCGGTCTTGATCAG
>CABQHR010000307.1 GCA_902463875.1 uncultured Collinsella sp. | reverse complement strand
CACGCAAAGGAAAGCACTTAATGTGCTTTCCGTCTTGCGCAGGACTGTAGAGCAGGAAACTTAATTCCGCGCCGCTCCCCGCCCGCGCCGGGCAGGCACTCCCTTGTACTCTATCCCACTAAAGTGTATGATTCTGAACGTTACATGACTCACTTTACCTAACTAAAGTGCTATCGAGGGGGAATACCATGAATACCGATATGTCTCGTCGTCAGTTTGTTGGTCTAGCCGGCTCGCTCGCCACGGTGCTCGGCCTTGGTCTTGTCGGCTGCGGCGGTGGTGCTGGCAAGGGCTCCGCTGCTGGTTCTGCCGCGGCCAAGGATGTGAAGGGCGCCGCGGAGTCCAAGAAGCTCGTGGTGGGCTTTGACAAGTCCTACCCTCCGTACGGCTTTGTGGGCGATGACGGCGAGTACACGGGCTTTGACCTTGACCTTGCCAAGGCCGTTGCCGATAAGCAGGGCTGGGATGTCGATTACGAGGCCATCGATTGGGATGCCAAGGACACGCTGCTCAACTCCGGCGCCATCAACTGCATCTGGAACGGCTTTACCATGGAGGGCCGTGAGGACGGCTACACGTTCTCCGAGCCGTACATGCTCAACGAGCAAGTGCTCGTGGTCAAGAAGGACACGGGTATCAAGAGCTGGGACGATCTCGCTGGCAAGACCGTGATCACTCAGACCGATTCCGCTGCGCAGGATGTGCTCGAGGGCGACCAGAAGGATCTGGCCGCGACGTTTGCCACGCTCGATACCATCGGCGAGTACAACACGGCCTTTATGCAGCTCGAGAGCGGCGCGGTCGATGCCGTGGCTTGCGACCTTTCGATTGCCCAGTATCAGCTTGCCGCCAAGCCCGATGCCTATACGCAGCTCGACAAGCCGCTGTCCAGCGAGCACTACGCCGTTGGCTTTAAGAAGGGCGACACCAAGTCCGCCGATGCCGTGACCGAGTCGCTCAAGGCACTCTACGAGGATGGCACGGTCAAGGACCTCTGTGATAAATATGCAGATTACGGTCTGTCTTTCGATAATTGGGTGCTCAAGTAATGTCTATTCAGGTCATGATGCAGATGCTTGGCCAGGGGTTCTTGGTCAGCTTGCAGCTGTTTGTGCTGACGCTGCTGGGGTCGATTCCGCTGGGAATCCCCGTGGCGTTTATGCGCATGAGCAAAATTGCGCCGCTCCGCTGGATTGCGCGCATCTACATTTCGGTCATGCGCGGTACGCCGCTCATGTTGCAGATGTTTGCCATCTACTTTGCCCCGTACTACGTGTTTGGCATTTCGCTCACGCCCGATTCCAAGTGGACGGCGTGCGTCGTGGCGTTCATCATCAACTACGCCGGTTACTTTGCCGAGATCTATCGCTCGGGCTTGCAGTCCATTCCGCGCGGTCAATACGAGGCTGCCGAGGTGCTGGGCTACTCGCGCATGCAGACGTTTCTGTATATCGTGATGCCGCAGGTCGCCAAGCGCATTTTGCCGGCGATGGGCAACGAGATCATCACACTGGTCAAAGACACGTCGCTGGCGTTTGCCATTGGCGTGGGGGAGATGTTCTCGACGGCCAAGGCACTGGTCGCCTCGCAGGTGAGCATGGTGCCGTTTGCAATCGCGGCGCTGATTTACTGGGTCTTTAACTTTGTGGTCGAGATGCTGCTGGGCGCCGCCGAAAAGAAGCTGGACTATTATCATGACTA
>CABQHR010000306.1 GCA_902463875.1 uncultured Collinsella sp. | reverse complement strand
GCCGATGCTGCTTATCGCAGCAGCGGGTGCAGTACTCTCGTTTTTTATGGCGCGCCGTGAGTCCCGTGCCATCATCGCGCCGTTGCAAGAGGTGGATTTGGATCACCCACGCCGTAGCTATGAGCACGCCTATGCCGAGATGGTCCCCATGCTTGAGCGTATCGAGTCGCAGCGCCAGGAACTCAAGCGCCAAATGGCGGTGCTAGCGGACAACGACCGTATGCGCCGCGAGTTCACGGCGAATATCACCCATGAGCTCAAGACGCCGCTTACGGCGATTTCGGGCTATGCCGAGCTCATCGCAAACGGCATGGTCGAGGGCGAGGACGACCTGCGCGACTTTGGCGGTCGAATCTATCGCGAGGCGGGCCGTCTGGCAGCGCTGGTAAACGACATCTTGACGTTGTCTAACCTGGACGAGGCCGAGCGCGCGACCGAGGGCGAGGCAGTGCCTATTGGTTCCACGGAACCCATTGAGCTCTCGCGCGCTATTACGACGGTGGAGCAGCGTCTTGAACAGGTCGCCCGACAGTCAGACGTGACCATCGTGCGCAAGACGAAGCCCGTTGTGGTCGAAGGTGTGCCACGCCTGGTCGACGAGCTGATTTATAACCTGGCCAGTAACGCCATTCGCTATAACCAGCCCGGTGGCACGGTTACGCTTCGATGTGGGACCAATGATGAGGGCCATCCGTACCTGACGGTTGCCGATACAGGTATCGGCATCGCGCCCGAGGAGCAGGGCAAGGTGTTCGAGCGCTTCTATCGCGTGGACAAGAGCCGCTCCAAGGCACGTGGCGGAACAGGCTTGGGTCTGGCCATCGTTAAGCATGCCGCCGTGTATCACCATGCTTCGCTCGACCTATCGAGCGAGCTGGGTGTGGGGACTACCATCACGGTGACGTTTCCCGTGCAGCAGGATGAGTCGTTTGAGTAGTTGCCGTTACGTGAAAGCCCGGCAACGCGCCGGGGTTCTGGCTTGGTGTTCCGTTGGGGTGCGGCAAATGCGTGGCGGTTGTCCGGTGACTGTAGTATGCGTGGCCGAGCGTGAGTGGATTTCCTTTCGCTACAATCAGTGCCAATCGTTTAGCTTGAGCAAGGGGCTGCCATGGATATCCAATTCAAGATGGGTTGCTTTGATGACGCGGCGCTGGTGCGCCGCGCCGTTTTTATGGACGAGCAAGGCTACGAGAACGAGTTCGACGCTATCGATGAGGCGCCGACTTGCATCCATGTGACGCTGTACGTGGACGGCGAGCTCGCCGGCTGCTCGCGCGTGTTTCCCGAGGAGCTGGAGCGCGCGGCAGATGCAGAGGCTCCGGTTTCGCCGGCGTGCGACTTGGACGAAGGCGTCGCAGCGGGGGAAACCTATATTATGGGGCGCGTCGCCGTGCTGTCCGCCATGCGCCGTCGCGGTCTGGCAAGCAAGATTATCGAAGCCAGCGATGCTGCTGCGCGCGATGCCGGCGCCAAGCTCATAAAGTTGCATGCACAGGAGTACGTGCTGCCGCTCTATGCCAAGGCCGGCTACACGCAGATTGCCCCGGTGGACTACGAAGACGAAGGCCAGCCTCATGCCTGGATGGCCAAACTGCTGGGCGACAGATAGGGACGTTCCTTTTCTGCCGGCAGTTGGGGACACTCCTCGACAATTGGTGCATGGGGCATTGCAACATACAGTTTTTCGATTCCGTATGTATATATGCGCGCTAATGGGTTATAAAATC
>CABQHR010000305.1 GCA_902463875.1 uncultured Collinsella sp. | reverse complement strand
GAGTTTGGTTCCTTCGATTCGTTTAAGGTGCACGCCAAGCGCTCCAATACTGACTATGAGCTCACCTCGATCGATATCAATCGACAGGTTGGCGAGGTGCTGTGTGAGGCGTTTCCCGATAAAAAGGTCCAGATGCACGACCCCGACGCGATGGTGCACGTTCTGGTGGTTCAGGGTAGTGTCTACGTGTATGCGCGCTCCGAGCGCGGCGTTGGCGGCCTTCCGGTGGGTTCTGCCGGCAAGGTCGTGACGCTGCTGTCGTCGGGTATCGATTCTCCGGTGGCGACCTGGATGCTCGCGCGTCGCGGCGCGGTATGCGTGCCGGTACATTTTTCCGGTCGTCCGCAGACGCCTGATACGAGCGAGTATTTGGTGCAGGACATCATCCGTGCGCTTGAGCCGGGTGTCCAGATCGGTCGTCTGTACGTGGTGCCGTTTGGCGACTGCCAGCGTGAGATTTCGGTCACCTGTCCCAGCAACCTGCGCGTGATCATGTATCGCCGCATTATGTACTCGGTTGCTGAGCGCATTGCACACATCGAGGGTGCCAAGGCCATCGTTACGGGCGAATCGCTTGGACAGGTTGCCTCTCAAACGCTTGAGAACATCATGGCCGTCAACGAGGCCGTGAAGATCCCCGTGTTCCGTCCTCTCATCGGTTCGGACAAGCAGGAGATCATCGCGCGCGCCGAGGAGATCGGTACGTTCGATATCTCGACTGAGGCCGCTCCCGACTGCTGCACGCTGTTTATGCCGCGCCGTCCCGAGACGCACGCTAAACTCGATGCCGTGCATGAGGCCTGGGAGTTGTTCGATCATGAGGAGATGATCGAGCGCCTGCTCAAGCAGACCGAGTACATCGACTTCGAGAGCAACACGTATAAGGCCCCTAAGACCTTAAAACGCAAACATTCGGAGCTTGCTCCGCGTGAGATTTACCAAGATCACGAGTAATTGCCTGCATAGACCGACGATGCGCCTGTATCGCCGGTCTTTTGCTATCTGGGCAAATGATGCCAAGATGTTCATTCGCTGACGTGTGCCTGAATAAATGGGCATGTTCCCGCAAGGTTTTGGTCAGCTTTTGGTTTGACCGTCAAAACTGGCTTGTCCATGCGGTTCGTTTTGCTGCGTTTTCCTGACACGATGGTGTTGGGAGGTTTTGCTATGGCGCAGCGCGAACAACACGAACGAGTCAAAAAGATGGATCGCTGGGCGGGCAAACTGCTCGGTCATAAGGCAGTGGTGATGACGATACTGGTCGTCATTGCGATGGCGAGTGGACTGGCGATGGCGAACCTTGGCGGCGGTGCCGGCGGTGTGTCGTTTGAGCGCACTGATGGTTCGGGTTCGTTGGTGGATCCGGGATCCGGCGATGCCTCGAGCGGAAAGACATCCGAAGGCTCTTCGTCTAAGGCGTCTGCCGCGGCAGAGGTTTATGTCGATGTTGATGGCGCCGTTGTGTCGCCCGGTGTATATCGTCTCAAGGACGGCGCGCGAGTGGCTCAGGCGATTGATGCCGCCGGCGGGCTGGCGCCCGAGGCAGACGTTACGGGGCTCAATCGGGCATCTAAGGTCGTCGATGGACAGAAGATTCACGTTCCAACGGTAGGGGAGCAGCAGGCGTCCATTGCGGAAGCCGGTGTTGATGGTGGGGCTTCCGCATCGTCGGGCGTTAGTGGCGCAACAGGCCTAGTAAACATTAATACGGCAAGCTCGGCAGAGCTGCAGAC
>CABQHR010000304.1 GCA_902463875.1 uncultured Collinsella sp. | reverse complement strand
TCCTCGCTCCCTTTGAACACGATGCCATACATCGAATTTACGCTCGCGTGCGCGAGGCAGTCGCCAAGCATGATGACGGTGTGGGCTTTTGGCCATCCATGGGCGTCTACCCCATCAACCCACACGAGGAAATCACCATCGACGCGCAGGCAAAGGCAATGTTTGCCAACCGACGCGCCAAAAAGGACTTTAAGGATCGCATCGCCGTCTTTAGCCCCGAGGACTACAAGCACGAGGTCGCATTTCACCATACGCTGACCGAGTTCCAGTACGCCCTCTCCAACGAGCGCATCACCTACTATCTGCAGCCTCAGGTCGACATGGAAACGGGCGAGATCATCGGCGCCGAGGCACTCACGCGCTGGATCGACAAGGACGGCTCCCTCATTCCACCTGCCACCTTTATCCCCGCGCTTGAGGAAAGCGGCTTTGTGGTGACGCTCGACAAGTACATATGGCAGGGTGTTGCCTCGTGGCTGCGGACGCGCCTCGACCAGGGGCTCCCCGTGGTTCCGATTTCCCTCAACGTATCGCGCGTGGATATCCTTGCCTGCGATGTCGCCGAGCACATGGGGGCCCTGGCCACCCAGTACAACCTGCCGCCCGAGCTCATGCGCATCGAAATCACCGAAACCGCCTATACCGGAGAATCCGAGGCGGTGGACAAGCTGACGGCAGACCTGCATAATCAGGGCTTTTCGACCTATATGGACGACTTTGGCACCGGCCAGTCCACGCTCGCAATGCTCAAGAACGTCAACGTCGATGTTATCAAGCTCGACCGCACCTTTTTGCCTGATGGGAAAACCGACAACCGGAGCTCCCAGATCGTGTCGTCTATGCTCGAGATGGCGCAATCGTTGCACCTGCCCGTTGTGGTCGAAGGCATCGAGACAAATGAGCAGGCACAGCTGCTGCGCCAGATGGGCGCCCGCTACGCTCAGGGCTTCCTCTACCACTGCCCCATGCCGGCGAAGGATTTTGAGGCATTGTTCGATGGTGGCAATAACAACTGATACGCTCGCGCGCAAAACACCACCGTCTAGGGGAGCATTTGTCCCCATTGGCTAACTCATATCCCCAATTCAAACCGAATTGGGGATATGATACGGAGCATCCTGTCACCCAAGGAGGTTATCCATCATGAACGAGTCGTATCGCATGGGCGAGCAGTCAATCATTGCCCATCTTCAGCGGCTTGCGAACGGGGCCTCAACCGCCGAGCTCGACGTTGACGCGCTGCCCACGGAGTTGCGCGCCGTCGGCGAGCAACTGCAGAAAACGCTCGCCGTTTTGCAACAAGAACGCCAGTTGCTCGAACGTAGCGCCTATATCGATTCGCTCACCAATCTTGGCAACCGCGGTGGACTCGACCGCCATGTCAATCAGCTCTGGCGCAAAGGCGTCCCCTTCACCTGCGCCTATATTGACATCGATCACCTCAAGCACTGCAACGATAAGTTTGGCCACGCCGAGGGCAACCGCTATATTCTGGGCATCTGTCATGCGCTCACCGAGACCATGGAGCACGATGACCTGCTGTTCCGTATCGGTGGAGACGAATTTGTACTCGTGTCCCCCACGACAGGCGAAGCCGAGCTCGAGCAGCGCTTGGAGCGGACACGCACCGATCTTGTCGAGGCAACATCGGACGGCAAGGCGCCCATGATCGCCAGTTTTAGTTTGGCTCTGTTAGACCAGGATTGACATACATGTGTCCCCACGGTGCCATATCGTTAG
>CABQHR010000303.1 GCA_902463875.1 uncultured Collinsella sp. | reverse complement strand
ATTGGCTTTGCCACGGGCGGCATCTCGAATCTGCTGTGGTGCTGCGCTGCCGGCGGCGCAGCATTTGCGGTGTCTGCGGCGCTGAGCTGCTGTTTTGGCGTGGTGCCGACAAAGATGCAGGCGGCAGAAGACGCAGCTGATTCGCTCGAAACAGTGGCGAGCGCTGCTGAAGCAAGCGCATAAATCTGTGCGACAAAAGGACGATTCCTTTGTCATATTCCAAGGCTGCGGCCCGTGTGGGCTGCGGCCTTTTTGTATCTGGAGGACAAAGTGGCTACACTACAATCCGTTTGAGCAATAGATATATAGGTAGTACCGTGGGGACTGATGAGGATGGTCGAGTGGATTGTTCGTCGTGCGCAGGGCGACCGTGCGCGCGTGGGAACGTTGACGGGCATAGTGTGTATTCTCGCCAATGTTGCGCTTTGCGCTGCGAAGGGTGCAATTGGCGTGCTGTCGGGATCGGTTTCGATTGTGGCGGACGCTATGAACAACCTGTCTGATGCCAGCTCGAACATCGTGAGCGTGCTTGGCTTTAAGCTGGCGGGCAAGCCGGCCGACCCCGAGCATCCTTACGGCCATGGCCGCTACGAGTATCTCTCGGGTCTGGTCGTGGCGGCGCTCGTGCTGCTGATCGGCCTTGAGCTTATCAAGTCCTCGGTTGAGCGCGTCATCCACCCCGAACCTGTCGAGTTCTCGCTTGCCCTGGTGGCAGTCCTTGCGCTTTCGATGGTCGTAAAGCTTTGGATGGCGGCCCTCAACCAAAAACTCGGCGATCGCATTGAGTCCGAGACGCTGCATGCGACCGCGCAGGATTCCAAGAACGATGTTCTAGCCACGGGCGCCGTGTTGGCGTGCGCGATTGTTTCGCAGGTGACGCATATCAATCTAGATGCATGGGTCGGCCTTGCCGTTGGCGCCTATATTGGCTGGAGCGGCTTTGAACTCATCCAGGATACGATGAGCCCGCTTTTGGGCCAGGCGCCCGATCCTAAGCTGGTCAAGCACATTCGAGACAAAATCATGAGCTACCCCGGCGTTTTGGGCGTTCACGATTTGATGGTTCACGACTACGGCCCAGGCAGAAAGTTCGCAAGCGCTCACGCCGAGATGGCAGCCGAGGCCAGCCCGCTGGAAAGTCACGACACGCTCGACAACATTGAACAGGCATTTAGGAACGAAGACGGCATGATTGTCACGCTCCATTACGACCCCATCGTGACCGACGACCCCAAGGTGGCGAGCATGCGTCTGCGCATCAACGCTATGGCTCAAGAGATCGATACTCGCCTCTCGATCCACGACCTACGCTGCGTTCCGGGTCCCACGCATACCAACGTGATCTTTGACTGCGTACGTCCCTCGGATTTGGCGATGAGCGCCGAGGACCTAAAGCGCGCGTTGGCGAAACGTGTTGAATCGGAATATCCCAAGTCGATTGCCAAGATCACGATCGACGAAGACTACGTAGGCCATACCCACGAGTAGGGCTGCGCCGGTAAAGCAAGTTATACAGAAGGGGAGAACATGAAGAAGCTGTATCTACTCCGCCACGGTCAAACTGAGTTCAACGTCAAAAAGCTCGTCCAGGGCCGCTGCGATTCTCCGTTGACCGACCTGGGCCGCAAGCAAGCTGGAATGGCGGCCGCATGGCTCAAGGACCACGGTGTCGTTCCCGACAAAGTGGTCTCTTCGCCCTTAGGCCGAGCCATGGACACGGCTCAGCTCGTCGCATGCGAGCTCCTCGGCCCGG
>CABQHR010000302.1 GCA_902463875.1 uncultured Collinsella sp. | reverse complement strand
ATCGACATCCTCAACGAGATCGGTGGCGACAAGATCGCTCAGCACACCGTTGCCGTTCAGCAGGATGGCGCTACCGTCTACGAGGGCGAGTCTTTCTCCTTTAAGGGCTATGAGGCACTCCCCGAGGGTTACCTCGCCCTGCCGTTCGTGATGTTTGCCCAGGCCATCAGCCTGCTCAACTCCGTGCGCGTGGGCAACACGCCCGATACGCCGAGCCCCACCGGCACGGTCAACCGCGTGGTTAAGGGCGTGACGATTCACCCCTTCACCGCTTAATCGCGTCCCCCTGTAAGGGCGCCCGTCCGCTCATAACGGCGGGCGGGCGCTTTTTGTTTTACGTGAGCTGGGTATAAGCATCACCACAGTTAACTGCTTTAGAAGCAAGGAGTGCATATGAGCACGTACGCAATTAAGGCTGACAAGTTCTTCTTGCCGGCAGGCCCGCAGTTGGGCGGCTATCTCATGGTCGAAGACGGCGTCTTTGGCGCCTGGCAGGCCGACGAGCCCTCTTGCGAGATTAAGGACTACACGGGATCGTGGATCGCGCCGGGTATGGTCGACACCCACATCCATGGCTTCTATAACCACTCGACTACCGATAACGATCCCGAGGGCATCGATATCAGCTCGACCGAGCTCGCCCGTCGCGGTACCACCAGCTGGCTGCCCACGACGTTCACCGATGGCGTCGAGCAGATCAAGGACGCCTGCGCCGCCATCGCCCAGGCCGATGAGGGCCGCGGCCCCGACTTCTGCGGCGCCCGTATCCAGGGCATCTACCTGGAGGGTCCCTTCTTTACCATGAAGCATGTGGGTGCGCAGAACCCCGCCTATCTGATCGACCCCTCCGAGGAGGTCTTTGACCAGTGGCAGGAGGCTGCCGGCGGACGCATCGTTAAGAGCGCCATGGCTGCCGAGCGCGACGGTGCCGCCGCCTATGCTGCCGCTCTGAACGCGAAGGGCGTGGTGACCAGCATTGGCCACTCCGATGCCACCTACGATGAGTGCATTGCCGCCATCAACGCCGGTGCCAGCTGCTTTACGCACACCTACAACGGCCAGCGCGGCCTGCATCATCGCGAGCCCGGTGTCGTGGGTGCCGCTATGTCCACTCCCGAGACATACGCCGAGATCATCTGCGATGGCAAGCATGTGAACCCTGCTGCAATCAAGGCGCTGCTGCAGGCAAAGGGCTGGCAGCACACGGTGCTTATCACCGATTGCCTGGGCTGCGGCGGCATGCCCGAGGGCAGCTACACCAGCGGCGGCATGGATGTCATCATGAAGGACAACCTGTGCTGGCTCGCCGACGGCAAGAGCATCGCCGGCTCGGTGCTCACGCTTGCCCAGGGCGTCAAGAACATCGTTGATTGGGGCATCGCCAGCGCCGATATCGCCATCCGCATGGCGACCGAGGTGCCGGCTCGTTCCGCGCACATCGAGGATAAGTGCGGCAGCATTATGCCGGGTCGCGACGCCGACTTTGTTGTGTTCGACCACGAGCTCACCCTCGTTGAGACCTACGTTGGCGGCCAGAGCGTCGGCAACGCATTTACCGAGTAACGACAGAAAAAGACGGCGGGCCCGAATTTGCTCGGACCCGCCGTATGGGTTAACGCTCAAAAGCACCTTAACAGTTACAGCTTGTTAGCGATCTTCTTTGCCGTGCGCTTGACGCCGGCCACCAGGCCTCCCGCAGGATGCTCCTTTTCATAGGCAAGACGCTTCTCGCGTTTGGCGTACTCTTCGACGATGATGTCGCC
>CABQHR010000301.1 GCA_902463875.1 uncultured Collinsella sp. | reverse complement strand
GCGGCTGATCCGGTCCGACCGGGCCGCGCGGCAAGGAGATATATTGCCAGACCGGAGGGGCGCCGGGGGCGGGAATCTGGGCGTACACATTTCCTACACAGTTTGGGATCCGACTAACGTTTGCCAGCCGTTAACTACCGCTCACCGAGCATCTCTTTATATAAGGCAGTCTCATGGTTAAAGCGGATACGTTCCCCTAGCTAAAGCACAGCCAGCATCGAGCAACTCATCACGTTCTTCCACCGAGAACCCCTCGGCGTAGACGCGCACCACTGGTTCGGTCCCGCTAGGACGGACCAGCAGCCACGTGTCATCCTCGAATGCTAAACGCAAGCCATCCATATGACTAACGTTTTGCGGCACCTTGCCACAAATCGACTTGGGGTTTACGCCCGGCAGCAGGGTTCGTAACGTTTCGGCATCTTCGGCCTCAAGGCGCAAATCGCGTCGACCGTAACTCGTCTTACCAAAACTGTCCTCGAGTTGGTCGACCAGAACGCCCAAAGGCGCGTCCGTCTTTGCCATAAGCTCACACAGAATCAGACAGGCGAGGATTCCATCGCGCTCGGGCATATGCGCGGCGATGCCGATACCACCGGCTTCCTCGCCGCCTATGAGGACGCCACCCTTCTTCATCTCTGCCGCTATATATTTGAAACCGACTGGTTTGACGGTCACGCGGCAGCCAAGCGCCTCGGCAATGCGACGCACGAGCGTCGAGCACGAAAGATTGACGACGACGCGTCCCTCCAAATTACGAAATTGAACCAAGTCGCCCAAAACGAGCGCCATGATCTGATGCGGATGTATATATCTGCCGCGCTCGTCAACCGCGCCGATACGGTCGGCGTCGCCGTCGGTCACCAGGCCAGCGCAAGCTCCGTCCTCGATAACCGTATGCTCGCAAGCGTCCACCCACGGCTCAACGGGGTCGGGGCAGATATCTTCTTGGTCAGGCGCCTGCCCGGCGTGAATCTCGTGCACCTCAACGCCAAGCTCGCGCAGCAAGTCGGCTAGATAGCCCTGGGCTGCGCCGCCCATGGGGTCAACAACCACGCGCAGGTGCGCGGCGCGGATGGCTTCGGCATCGACAAACGATGCCACCGCTTGCATATAGTCAGGAATGATATCCGCGGTGCGATATTGCCCCTCGATCCCCATTGGCTCGGGAGCCATGGTCTCTTCGAGCTCTTCGATGACATCCTGGTTGGCGGTCGAGCCGTCACCCATGCGAATCTTGAGACACAGATAACCCTGCGGATGATGGGACCCCGTCACCATGAGCGCGCCGCACGCCTCACCGTCATAAGCCGCCGCCCACGTAAGGGCAGGGGTCGGAACAGGTCGCGAAGCGAGCACGGCGTCTAGCCCGTGCGCTGCTAGCACACCCGCCGCAAGCTCAGCGAACTCGCGCGCCAGGGGCCGAGTGTCGAACCCTATATATACCGTTTTGCCCGGATTGGTCTTTTGCCACAACTCGCCGACGGCATCGGCGATACGGGCAACGTTATCGGCAGTGAAGTCCTCATCGACGCGAGCGCGCCAACCGTCAGTTCCAAAATGAATTATCGCGCACACGCGCAGACACCTCACAGTGTTTGGATCATGGTACGCATGAGGTATACCCGCGATACACACTCGGCAACCTGCCGGCACCAGCATTCACCATTTGGGCAAATGCTGCCGAGGACATGCAAGCAATAAAAAAGGCTCTGTTAGACCAGGATTGACATACATGTGTCCCCACGGTGCCATATCGTTAG
>CABQHR010000300.1 GCA_902463875.1 uncultured Collinsella sp. | reverse complement strand
CCCAAGAGACGTTTTGCGATCGCCTGCGACAGGCTATGTCCGATCGCGACGTTCGACAGTCGGACGTGATTCGTGCATCGGAGATGCTCGGCAAAAAACTCGGCAAGAGTCAGATGAGCCAATATGTGAGCGGCAAGACGATTCCGCGGCGCGATGTGGCAGAGCTGCTCGCTCGTATTTTGGAGGTCGATGTTTCCTGGCTGTTCGCCGGTGACGCCGATCAAGGCGAGGAATCGTCGCCTCGCAACGTGCCCAAGCCCGAACCCCATCCCTCAGCTCAAATTCCAAGGAGCACCACCATGCGTACTTTTTCTAAATCCACCAAGCTCGATAACGTCCTGTATGACGTGCGCGGTCCCGTCGTCGACGAGGCCGCCCGCATGGAGGACGAGGGCGAGCGCATCCTCAAGCTCAATATCGGCAACCCCGCGCCCTTCGGTTTCCGCACACCCGATGAGGTCATTAAGGACATGCGCCAGCAGCTGCCCGACTGCGAAGGCTATTCCAACTCGCGTGGCCTGTTCTCTGCGCGCAAGGCAATCATGCAGTACTCGCAGATCAAGGGCCTGCCCAATGTTCAGATGGAGCACATCTACACGGGCAACGGCGTGTCCGAACTCATTCAGCTTTCGATGAACGCGCTGCTCGACAATGGCGACGAGATTCTGATCCCCAGCCCCGACTATCCGCTCTGGACGGCGTGCGCAACCCTTGCCGGCGGTCATCCCGTGCACTATCTGTGTGATGAGCAAGCGGATTGGTATCCCGACCTGGAGGATATGGAGTCCAAGATCACGAGCGCGACCAAGGCCCTCGTCATCATCAACCCCAACAACCCCACGGGCTCGGTCTATCCGCGCGAAGTGCTTGAGGGCATCGTCGAGGTTGCGCGCAGGCACCAGCTGATGATCTTTGCCGATGAGATTTATGACCGTTTGTGCATGGACGGCTACGAGCACGTTTCGATTGCCTCGCTCGCCCCCGATCTGCCCTGCGTCACCTTTAGCGGCCTTTCCAAGTCGCACATGATCGCGGGCTATCGCATTGGCTGGATGGTGCTTTCGGGCAACCAGCGCTGCATGAGCGACTTCATCATGGGCATCAACATGCTCTCCAACATGCGCCTGTGCTCCAACGTGCCGGCTCAGTCGATCGTTCAGACGGCGCTCGGCGGTCATCAGTCGGTTAACGACTACATTCGCCCCGGCGGCCGTGTCTACGAGCAGCGTAACTTTGTGTACGAGGCGCTTAGCAAGATCGATGGCATCTCGGTGGTCAAGCCGCGTGCGGCGTTCTACATCTTCCCCAAGATGGATGTGAAGAAGTTCAACATCACCGATGACGAGCAGTTCGCCCTTGACCTGCTGCACGAGAAGAAGATCCTGATCACGCGCGGCGGCGGCTTCAACTGGGCTGAGCCCGACCACTTCCGTATCGTGTACCTGCCGCGCATGGAAGTACTCAAAGAGTCCCTCGAAGACCTCGCCGACTTCTTTGACCATTACCGCCAGAGCTAATTAGTTCCGCCGTTCTACCGAACGGCGGACCACTTGACGCTGCGCGAGCCGCATTCACACCAATCTGACGTTCAACTTCAAGGGCGCGACCAGAAGGTCAGCGCCCTTTCGTTTCACGTCACCTTGGTGCAAATGCGGCTCGCTCGCTGTCGTGTGCTCAACCTGCGTCGTTACCTTGGCTGTCTAAATAACGATGCCGTTGCAGTGGTCGATTTCGTGTTGGATGATCTCGGCGGTGTAGCCCGAGAAGTTTTTGATGCGGTGGAC
>CABQHR010000299.1 GCA_902463875.1 uncultured Collinsella sp. | reverse complement strand
CAGACGATCTCGACATCGGGCAAAAACTGCACGTCGAGCGATATCGAGCCCGTGCCATCGCACGTAGGGCAGCGCAGGGCGCCGGTGTTGTAGCTAAAGGCGCCTGCTTTGCAGCCCGCCGCCTTGGCCTCGGGCGTGCGGGCGAAGGCACGGCGCAGCTCGTCATGGATGTCGGCATAGGTCGCCACCGTCGAGCGCACGTTGGCGCCGATGGGCGTGGCGTCAATCAGGTTGGCGCGCGCGATGCCCTCGGCATCGACCCAACGCACGTGCCCGGGCAGGCGCTCGCCGGCTGCCTGCGCCTTGAGCGCCGGGATGAGCGTCTCGAGCACCAACGTCGTCTTGCCCGAACCCGAAACGCCCGTCACCGCGACGAGACGGCCGCGCGGGATATCGACTTCGAGCGGCTTGACGGTATGGATGGTATCGGTCGCCATGCGGATGTGGCCCTGGTCGAACATTTCGTCGTCAGTCACCTGCGGACGCAAGCGCTTGGAGTCCGAGCGCAAAAACGGCGCGATGCGGCTACCCTGCGATTGTTCGACCTCACCCACCGTACCGGCGGCGATTACATGACCGCCGCCTGCTCCGGCAACGGGACCCATCTCGACCAGATAGTCGGCTTCTGCCAGCACGCGCGTGTCGTGATCGACGACAACCACGGTGTTGCCGTCATCCACTAGATCGCGCATCACGCCTACCAGGCCGTCGACATTGGCAGGATGCAAGCCGATCGAAGGCTCATCGAGTACATAAAGCACGCCCGTCGATCGGTTGCGCACCACGCGGGCGAGCTGCACACGCTGGCGCTCACCCGTGGAGAGCGTAGCACCGGCGCGGTCGAGCGAGAGGTAATCGAGCCCCAGGTCGACCAGGCGACGAGCCGTGCTCAAAAACGAATCGCAGATATCCGCTGCCATTGGCTGCATCTCGGCCGGCAAGGATGCGGGCACCCCGCGAACCCACTCAATCGCCTCGCCCAGCGTCATGGCCGCCGCCTGCGCCAGATTGATACCGCGCACCTGGGGTTGGTGCGCGGCCTCGGAGAGGCGCGTGCCGCCGCAGTCACGGCACGGGCCCTCGCGCAAAAAGCGAGCCACGCGTTTGAGGCCCTTATCGTCTTTAACCTTGGCGAGCGCATTCTCGACCGTATAGACGGCATTGTAATAGGTGAAGTCGAGCGGCGTGGCGCCCTCGCCGTTTTTGGGAACGTAGAGAATGTGCTTCTTAACCGCCGGACCGTGGAACACAATGTCGCGCTCGGCGGGCGTGAGCTGGTTAAACGGCACGTCGGTGCGCACGCCCATCTCGCCAGCAACCTGCTTCATCAGATCCCACATGAGCGTACCCCAGGGAAGCACTGCGCCCTCATTGATAGTCTTTGACTCGTCGGGCACCAGGCTCGCCTCGTCCACCTCGCGCATGACACCGGTGCCGCCACAGGTAGGGCACGCACCGCCGCTATTGAAAGCCAAATCCTCGGCACTCGGCGCGTAGAACTCGCGACCGCATGCAGGGCACGTGAGCGACAGGCCAGCGGCAACGTTAAGGCTCGGCTCCACGCGCGCCCCGCAGTGCGGGCACACGTGATGGGCGCAACGGCTAAAGAGCAGACGCAGGCTATTGTTGAACTCGGTCATGGTGCCAAAGGTCGAACGTACGCCCGGAACGCTCGGGCGCTGATGCAACGCGAGCGCCGCCGGTACGTGCAGCACTTCATCCACCTGGGCGTGCTCGGCCTGCGTCAGGCGACGTCGAGTATAGGTGCTGAGCGCCTCCAGGTAACGGCGCGAGCCCTCGGCATAAAGAAC
>CABQHR010000298.1 GCA_902463875.1 uncultured Collinsella sp. | reverse complement strand
CTCATGACGCCGCGATGACCGCCGCGCTCGCCCCCGTCGCTGACGCTCCTGCCCAGGGAGCCGCCACTGAGGCCGGCGCACCCGCCGAGGGCGAGCCCGCCGATGTTCGCCCCGGCCGCAGCCGTCGCACGGCCGCTAAGCGCTCGTCCAAGGTCAAGGGTTCGAAAAAGGACGCGTCCGAGGATGCCGCCAATGAGGTCGCCGAGGCAACCTCTGACGTCGTTCCCGAGACCGAGAGCGCCGATCAACCAGCAACCGAGAAACCCAAGCGCACGCGCAAAAAGTCCGCAAAGGCCAAGGCTGCCGAGCATCAGGTCGATGCCGATGCCGGTTCCGCCATCGATGGCAAGTCTGACAGCGAGGCCTCGAACAACGCCGAGGTCGCCACGACCGCCGAGACCGACGAGAACGCCCGTCCCAACCGTCGTCAGCACAAGCGCAACGACGAGCGCAACGAGCGCAAAGACGAGCGCAACAACGACCGCCGTAACCGTCAGCGCGATCGCAAGCAACGCAACAAGGAGCGCAACGCCGCCCCGACCGAGCCTACGCTTTCGCGCGAGGAACTCGCGGCCATGAAGGTCGCCGAGCTGCGCGAAAAGGCCAAAGAGTTCGAGATCGAGACGACCGGCAAGAAGAAGGCCGAGCTCGTCGAGGAAATCTACACCACCGCTGCGAAGGCTGAGGGCTTCCGCGACATTAAGGGCATTCTGCAGATTCGCCCGGACAGCTCCGGCATCATCCATGCCCACGGCTATATGAAGTCCAGCGACGACGCCTTTGTCCCCGCATATCTCATTCGCTCCGCACGCCTGCGTACGGGTGATGTGATCGAGGGCTCGCTGCGCCCCTCACGCGGCGGCGACAAGCGCGCCGGCCTCGCCAAGATCACGACCGTTAACGGCATGGATCCCGAGCAGATCCGCAATCGCCCCAAGTTTGGCGATCTTACCCCGGTCTATCCCAACGAGCCGCTGCGTATGGAGCACGGTAAGGATTCCATCACCGGTCGCGCCATCGACATCGTGTCGCCGATCGGCAAGGGCCAGCGTGGCCTGATCGTGTCGCCACCAAAAGCCGGCAAGACCACGATCCTCAAGAAGATCTGCCAGTCTATCTCGATCAACAATCCCGAGGTGCACCTCATCTGCCTGCTCGTCGACGAGCGCCCCGAAGAGGTCACTGACATGCAGCGCTCCATCAAGGGCGAGGTCGTGGCCTCGACCTTCGATATGCCTGCCGATAACCATACTCGCGTGGCAGAGCTCGTGATCGAGCGTGCCAAACGCATCGTGGAGCTGGGTGGCGACGTCGTGGTGGTGCTCGACTCCATCACGCGCCTTGCTCGCGCCTACAACCTGGCCGCTCCCGCCTCGGGCCGTATCCTGTCGGGCGGCGTCGATTCGGCGGCTCTGTATCCGCCCAAGCGCTTCCTGGGTGCTGCCCGCAACATCGAGAACGGCGGCTCGCTCACCATCCTGGCCTCCGCCCTCATCGATACCGGCTCCAAGATGGACGAGGTCATCTTTGAGGAGTTCAAGGGCACCGGCAATATGGAGCTCAAGCTCGACCGTGATCTGGCCGACCGCCGCATCTTCCCGGCTATCGACCCCGTCGCCTCGGGCACGCGCAACGAGGACCTGCTGGTCGACGAGCAGATGCGCCCGTTTGTCTTTGGTCTGCGCCGCATCCTCGCCGGCATGAACAATACCGAGCGCGCGGCCGCGTCGTTTATCAAGGGTCTCAAGGGCACCAATACCAACCAGGAGTTCCTGGTGCGTTCGGCCAAAAAGCACAGCGACTACGAGCAGA
>CABQHR010000297.1 GCA_902463875.1 uncultured Collinsella sp. | reverse complement strand
TCGGAACCGTGCTGTTCTTCTTGGTGTTTGCGATGCTGATCTACTCGGCGTTTCGCATTGCCGAGCAGGCGACCGACCGTCGCGGGGCACTTATGGCATCGGGTTCCGCGGTCATCCTTGCGGTGCAGTTTTTGATTAACGCACTGGGCATTCTCAATGTGTTTCCCATGACGGGCAAGCCGCTGCCGTTTATCAGTTATGGCGGTTCGTCGATTATCGTGTCGCTCATGCTCGCCGGTCTGATCCTGCGCGTTTCGTATGAGAGCGCCCGTCGCGATGAGTACGACCGTCGCCGCGAGAGCTTTGCCGTTATGGATGAGAGTACCGCCGGCGTGCCCCACGTGCGCGGCGAGCGATCTTCGCGTAACGGCTTTACCGTTCTGGATGGCTCTGCGACCGAGCCGGCAGTTCGTCCGCGTCAGCGAACGGCGCCGCAAGGTCGTCCGCAGCGCCCCACTCCTCGCAATGCGGGCGGCGGATATAATCGAATCGATTTGAATTCGGACCCGTCGGCGCGTTTGCGCACCGATGACCAGGGGCCGCGTGTACGAAGGGATTACCATGACCGATAAGATGACCGTTGCTATTGCAGCTGGCGGCACGGCAGGACATATCAACCCCGCGCTTGCCTTGGCCGAGGAGCTGCGTGACCGCGGTCATCACGTTGTGTTCGTTGGCCAATCGCGCAAGCTCGAGGGTCGTCTGGTTCCCGAGGCCGGATTCGATTTTGTGCCCATCACGGTCACGGGCTTCGATCGCTCCCGTCCCTGGACGGCGCTGACCTCGCTGTGGCGCGTCAACAAGGCGAAGCGTGCGCTTGCCAGTCACTTCTCGAAGGTTGGTAAGCCCGATGCCGCTATCGGCTTTGGTGCTTACGTTGAGGTCCCGCTGCTGGGCTGGTGCAAGGACGCCGGCGTTCCGTATCTGCTGCACGAGCAGAACTCTGTTCCGGGTCTGGCCAATAAGATGATGAACTCGCATGCCGCCCGCGTGTGCATTTCGGTACCTGCGGCCCGCGCGGTCTTTGAGTGCGAGGGCGACCCCGACCATGTGCTCATGACGGGCAATCCCGTGCGTCGTTCGGTGATCGAGGGCGATCGCGCTCGCGGTCGCAAGACGCTCGGCGTGCCCTCGGCTGCGACGCTTCTGCTCGTCTTTGGCGGTTCACTTGGTGCACAGCATCTCAACGAGCGCGTTGCCTCGCTCAAGGGTGAGCTGCTGACCCGCGAGAATCTCTACATTTTGCATTCGACGGGTGCCGACGGCTTTGAGGAGACCGAGCGCGCTTTGGCGCTGACGCCCGAGGAGGCGAAGCGCTATCGTGTCCAGCCCTACATCGACAACATGGGCGATATGCTGGCTGCGGCCGATCTGGTGCTCTCGCGTTCCGGTGCCTCGAGCGTGGCCGAGATCGCCGCGCTTGCCGTGCCCTCGGTGCTCGTGCCGTATCCGCACGCCACTGCCGACCACCAGACCACGAATGCGCGTTACCTGGTCGATGCCGGTGCCGGCGTGCTATGCGCCGATGCCGATATCGATGCCCCTGCCTTTGCCGACGAGCTGCTGCACCTGATCGATGACACTGCGGCGCGTGATGCCATGCGTCAGGCGGCGCGTGGCTTGGCCCAGGACCGTGCCGCCGCACTTTTGGCCGACGCGGTAGAGGGATTGCGTTAGTTAGACGGGATATCGCCGGTCGCCCTCGCGCGGATGCGGTAGGTGCGGTACAGTTAACGGGTTACAGGCAGTGTTTACGCAAGGAGTACACGAGCACATGGCTGATTCCCAGACTGCAACCTCCGCGCCCGAGTT
>CABQHR010000296.1 GCA_902463875.1 uncultured Collinsella sp. | reverse complement strand
CCCATCGACCTGGTGTCCGCCGGCACCGGCGAGATGCGCAAGCGCTATGGCTTCATCCACGTCGATAAGTACGACGACGGCACCGGTACCTACGAGCGCCGCCGCAAGGACAGCTTCTACGCTTACCAGAAGATCATCAAGTCCAACGGTGCCGAGGGCCTGGATTAATCGACAATATGAGTGCCACCGGGGGAAAGCGTTGGGATGGGCTCGCGATTCGAGTCCCCACCTTAGCATTTGAACCATTTGGCACTATAATCACCATAGGCATGCGCACAACGTTGCGCTTAATCAAGAGGAGAAAACGTATGGGTCTGTTTGACATGTTCAAGAAGAAGGCTGAGCCCGCGGCTGCCGCTGCTCCGTCCTCCATCTCTGCTTCTGCCGGCGCCGACGTGCTGTGCTCGCCCGTCAAGGGCAAGGTCATCAAGATGGCCGACGTGCCCGATCCCGTCTTTGGCGGCGAGGTCCTGGGCAAGGGCTGCGCCGTGTGGCCCGAGGACGATCTGGTCTACGCTCCCTGCGACGGCAAGGTGACCGTCACCATGGGTCACGCCGTGGGCCTGCAGTCCGATAGCGGCATCGAGGTTCTGGTGCACGTTGGCGTCGATACCGTCAACATGAACGGCGATGGCTTCGAGGGCTTCGTCAAGGCCGATGACGTCGTAAAGGCTGGCCAGCCCATGCTCAAGATCGACCGCGCCAAGATCGCCGCTGCCGGCTACAAGGACTGCGTCGTCGTGGCCGTGTCCAACACCGCCGAGTTTGCCGATGTCGAACTCGCCGTCGAGGCCGACTCCGCTGTCGCCGCCGGTGACGCCATCGTTAAGGTCGTCCGCAAGTAAACTGCGACATCCAAAGGATGTGCAAAGGTGGTCGGGTTTTCCGGCCACCTTTTTTATTGCACCGCGGGGAAGCGTTTTATTGCACGTTGGGCGGGCTTGCAAACCGTTCGGACGCTAAAACGAACCGACCGCGCCTTCGTGCCGTCGAGGGTGTTAATAAGTGGATAGTATGGGCTTACTTATTACAACGTGCGCCGCGTCTGGGAAGCGCGGTGCCGCTCATTGGGAGGAACAACATGAAAAAGAAGCTGCTGCTTGCGCCCCTCATGGCCGTTTTGGTTGCATGCGTGGTCGTGCTTTCCGGTTGTGGAGGCCCTTCGATCGAGGAACTCATCACCGAGGATCTTACGACTCAGTTTGACGAGGTCAAGAACGGTGGCGACGAGTTCCTTTCTGGTCTGGAGGAGGCTTCGGGCGACGAGTTCGAGCAGTTGGGTATCGATCCCAAGGAGTATGCCAAGACCTATCTCGAAGGCTTTGACTACGAGATCGGCGACGTGACGGTCGACGAGGACAAGGGTGTCGCGACCGCCGAGGTCTCCATCACCTGCAAGTCCATGAACAAGATCGTCGAGGACTTCTCCACCCAGTATCAGGAGAAGGTCGCCGCGCTTGATACGGTTCCCTCCGATGACGAGCTGTACAAGATGGCCGGTCAGGTTATGGTCGATGTGACCAAGGCCACCGAGCCCAGGAAGACCACGGTTATCTTCAAGTACACCTGCAACGACGACGGCGAGTGGTCTGCCGACGACTCCGTCAACTCCGAGATGATGGATGCAATGCTGAGCTAGTTTGTTGCGGCGTTTTACCAAACGCCGCAACTGCTCGACGCTGCGCGGGCACCAGAGCGACAACTTGTCATTCAAAGAGGACGGCATGACCAGAAGGTCTATGCCGTCCTCTTTTCATGCCAATTTGTTCGCTCTGGTGCCCGCTCGCTGTCCGTCCTCTACCTGCGGCGTTGCCATGGTAGTCATTGGGGCGGCACTTGGGGACGTTCCTTTT
>CABQHR010000295.1 GCA_902463875.1 uncultured Collinsella sp. | reverse complement strand
CGAGCAGAACCACGCCGGCCGCATAGACCGCATCGCGCCAGCCAAACCCGGCGCGTGCAGGCGCCGGGTACACGCCGGCAAAGCCGCGGCAAAGCATAGCCTCGTCCATCGCGCGGCTGCACTCCATCGCCTTGATAAACGTCATGCCCATGATACCCGCCAGCGAGTCGGTGCGCGAAAAACCCGCAGGCGCGGAACCGACGCTGCGCAGCATGACCGATTCGCACAGATCGTGCGCCGTGCGTCCCAGCACCTCGATATGCTTGAGCGCCATATCGAAAGTAAAGATGACCTCGTCGGGCAGGTGCAGCATCTTAAGCGCCGCCGACATGCGGCTCCAGGTGAGCGTCCACGAAACACCCAGCACCAGCGACACGTTAATGAACGTCTTGAGTGCAATCTTGAGCATGGCGCCCGAGGCAGAAGCACCCAGCAGCAGGGCAGGCAGCGCCAGAACCACGGCAAACCCCGCGGCAGCCAACGCCGGCACAAAGGTAGCGCGCAACCCGCGTACGGGGCGCACCGCGACCAGCACCAACGCGATCGCCGCCATCAACATCAGGTACAGCGGGCTTTGCGTCAGACACACGCACAGGACGCAAACGAACATCCCTAACAGGCGCACCGGAGCCGAAACGCAAGAAAGGGCGCGGTCGACCATCGACCCGCCCTTGTTCGCGCCTCCACCCAGGCGAACTCGCTCAAGCAGGCTCGCCAGGTGCAGGACGTTCTTTTGCATCACACGATGCCGAGCCCCCGCGGGCTCGTATCGCTCCTCGGCCGCAAGCCAACTAGGCAGCTCGGCTATTGCCATGAGCACCGCTTTCCTTGACCGTCAAAGAGACCAGGCGGAATGCGATGGTGAGCACAGCCACGCCAATCACGCCCGAAAGAATATACATCGCGGCCTGGCCGGCAAAGCCAAGGCCCTGCTCCTCGGAATAGGCCTGCAGATAATCGCCCGTGGGCAGGGCATCGGCAAAGGTCGGAGTGTCGAGACCGACCGAAGCCTGCAGACTGTCGTCACCAGTCTCCTGAACGGCGATCGCGGCGCCCTCGGCGTCCCACTCACCCCAGGCGTCACCGGTGGCAAGCAAGCCGAGCGGCGTAGCCACGACAAGCACGGCGACCAGAATGAGCGTGGGGACCAGCGAGGTCTTCTTGGCGGCAGCGCCCTCGGCGGCAAGCTGGCCATCGGCGGCCTCGGGGCCGACGATAACGCCCGGCGCCGTCTTCTTGATAAAGCCGTAGATCGCGGCCGTCGCCACGCCCTCGACCACACCGGCAACCAGCATATGCGGGATCAACATGGCCGGAATAGCCACGGACAGCGGGAAGGGGCAGTACAGCGGCGCGCCCGAAGCGTTGGTAAAGAGCATCGGCTGAATGCCAAACTCGATTGCCGCGCACAGGGCCGCCAGGCACAGGCCGACCCAACCGCTCACGATGGCAGAAACCGAGGTGCCCCAGCTCTTGTCGTGCAGACGGCTGTTGAGCGCACGGAACACGATAGCAGCGGTAAACGGCAGCACAAAGGCCATGTTAAAGCAGTTGGCGGCAAAGGACAGAACGCCGCCGTCGCCAAACAGCAGCGCCTGCAGCGCCAGCGCGACCGAGACAGCGATAGCCGCGGCCTCGGGGCCCAGCAGCAGCGCGATGAGTGCGCCGCCGACGGCGTGGCCCGTGGTGCCGCCGGGCAGCGGAACGTTAAACATCATGAGCAAAAAGGAGAACGCAGCGCAAATACCCAGAAAGGCCATATGCTCGCGATCGAGCGTGGCGCGTACTTTCTTGATGCAGTGCACCCATACGGGCACCATCGCCACCGCCATAACGGCATCGGTCTGCGGGGACAG
>CABQHR010000294.1 GCA_902463875.1 uncultured Collinsella sp. | reverse complement strand
CCTCGATGCCGTGGGCAAGGGAGCCGGAGACGCAGGTCATGCCGAGGCCGGCAGGAGCGTCCTCGTCGTTGGCGATGCAGATGTCAACGAGCGGCAGGAGTTCCTTCATGGTGGCCTGCGACTTCTCGGGCGACCACATCTTGCCGCGATAGTTCACGTCGCAAACGGTGGTGATGCCCTTGGCGCGGCAGGCGGTGAGGGCATCCTTGCAGGCGGCGGCCATCTCGTCGGAGACGGCGGGCGTCACGCCGGAGAAGTAGAAGACATCGACACCCTTGAGGATCTCGTCCCAGTCAAAGACGTCGCGCTTGGCCATGTTGATGGCAGAGTACTTGCGGTCGTAGACGCAGCCGTTGCCGCGCTGCGAGGCGCCGACCTCAAACACATAGGAGCCGAGACGGTCGCCCTGGCGCACGACGCGCGAGGTATCGACGTCGTAGACCTTCAGCGAACGCAGGGCGCACTCGCCCAGACGGTTGGCCGGGACAACGGAGACGTAAGCTGCCTTGTCACCCTGGTAGGCCAGGGAAAGCGCGGTGTTGGCTTCGGCGCCGCCGTAGCGGACATCAAACTCGGTCGCCTGCTCAATGCGCAGATGATCTTTGGGCGAGAGCCTCATCATGATCTCGCCGAAGGTAAGAACCGTTTTACCCATGGTCGCGCAGCTCCTTCTTGCTCGTGCGTACACCTTTGATATGGCGTTGGCACGGAGGTGCCAAGACGGTAGGGTACATCTTTGCACCTCCCTGCCAACGCTTGTCGAAATCGGTTTACGAAATCGGTTTCGTTTCGACTTGTAGTATACTCACCTACAACGTTTTGCAAGCGAGATTTTTAAAAAAATGCCTAAAATGGCCCAGACAGCCGACAATTGGGAAACGGGGTGCGCTATGGCGCAGATGAGAATCAAGGACATTGCCGCCGAGGCGGGCGTGAGCCCGGCCACGGTCTCGCGCTATCTCAACAACCGCCCCGGGCAGATGACCGAGGAAACCCGTGCCCGCATCGCGGCGGTCATCGAGCGCACCGGCTATCGTCCACGTGCCGCCGCGCGCAATCTGCGCAGCTCGCGTACCAACCTCATCGGCGTGATCTTGGCCGACATTGCTAACCCGTTCTCCAGCGCCATGCTCGAAGGGCTTTCCGCCAGCGCCGCCGCGCGCGGCTGCTCGCTCATGACGGCCATTAGTGGCAACGACCCCGCCAAGGAGGCAGAGTCGCTCACCAGACTTATCGATGCCGGCGTGGACGGCCTGGTCGTCAATACCTGCGGAGGCAACGACAAGGCGATCGCCGCGGCTGCGGGACGCCTGCCCGTCGTGCTGCTCGACCGCGATGTTGCCGACGGCGGTGTCGATCTGGTGACCTCCAACAACCGTGAGCTGGTCGCCGGCCTGGTAGACGCCTTGGCCTCTGCGGGCAGCGAGCGCCTGTGCCTGCTCACCGAGGCAAGCGACGACAGCCCCGTGCGTCGCGAACGCGCCGAGGCGTTTGCCGACGAGCTCTCGCGCCGCGGCCTGGCCGGCGAGGTCGTCACCTTGGCGGACGGTGGTGTCGAGGGTGTCAGTCGCCTGGACGAGACCATCCGCGGCTATGCGGGTAAAAAGCTCGGCCTCATTGCCGTCAACGGCTTGGTTTTCCTGCGCCTGACCGAGGCGCTGGCCCAGCTGGGGCCCTCGTTGCCGGCGGGTCTCAAGATTGCAACGTTTGACGACTATCCCTGGAACCACGTCCTCTTTGGCGGTGTGACCACGGCCGCGCAGGACACCCTCACCATTGCCGAGCGCGTGGTCGAGCGCCTGTCCGAGCGTATCGACGTCGTTACCACTACGGTGGGCGATGCCGCAAAGCTCGCCCCCAAGCGCA
>CABQHR010000293.1 GCA_902463875.1 uncultured Collinsella sp. | reverse complement strand
CGAACGTCGCGATCGGACATAGCCTGTCGCAGGCGATCGCAAAACGTCTCTTGGGCCACTAGAACCTCCTTGCTGGCAAAGTTCAATTTATAGAACACGAATTGAACCAGAGTTCAATTTAGGCAGCAGTATAACGCGGCGCATAGTATGAAAGTTCAATTTCACAAAGAAATGCGTCAAGTTCCAAGATTTGCTCCAGAGCAGATAACAGTGTGCACCATTAGAGATATTCGAGAAATCGAGCCGCCGCAAGCGAAACGTCGGCCGTGCGGTGTATGGCATTGATTTGCCGATGGGGATGCCCCTCCAACTGCCGAATAGCAACATCGAACTGGCAGCGGCGCAAGATAAGCGCGGGAAGAACGCTCACGCCCAGACCGTCCTCAACCATGGCCATAATCGCATAGTCATCCCAAGTCGACAGCTTAGAGCGCACCGCTAGGCCCGCACGGCGGAACAGCGGCGTAATCTCGTCGTCGCTACCGCGCTCCAGCAGAATGAATTGCTCGTTGACCAAATCGGCAAGAGAAACGGCCTTTGCGGCGGCAAGCGGAGAGCCTGCCGGCACCACGGCCATCAGCTCGTCTTGCACCAACGGCCGCGAAGCCATGCCGGCGCCGCGGGGCTCGCGCGGGATAAAGCCCAGGTCGCAGCGGCCTTCCGCCACCCATTGCTCAATTTCGGAGTAATCACCCATCAGCAGTTCGTAATCGACATCCGGGTGATCGGCGCGAAACCGCGCGATGACCGGCGGCAGCACATGGGTCGCCACGCTCGAAAACGTACCGATGCAGATCTTGCCGCGCATGAGCCCCCGCATCTCGTCCACGCATCGCTGCAGGCGGCCAAACTCCTCGCAGAGCGCCTCAACCGCCGGCATGATCTGCCGCCCATCGGCAGAAAGCACCACACCCTCGCGGCTGCGGTCGAGCACCTTAAAACCCCAATCGGTCTCAAGGTCGCCTACCATGCGACTCACGCCCGACTGCGAATAGCTCAGCCGCTCTGCAGCGCGCGTAAAGCTGCCAGCACGCACCGTCTCGAGCAGCACTTGCATCTTTTGAATATTCGTTTCCACGGCACCCCTCCACCTTTACATGAGTTTTTGTCATGTTATCCATGCATTATATTCGCTTTTCTTCTAAAGCCAGTTCACCCATAGTGAACATGCTCGGATATAGAGGGGATGTCAGCACATGAACAACGGACTGTTTACGTACTTAGCAGCATTGCTATTGTTTGGCTCCAACGGCATCATCGCCGCTGCCATCGCGCTGCCGAGCTCCGATATCGTACTGTTGCGCACGTTTTTGGGCGCTCTCACCCTTGCCGCCATCCTCTTCATAACCAAGCGCCATAACCTGCAGGCTCCGTCTCGCCCCCGCGAGGCCGCAGCGCTCATCGTCTCGGGCGCCGCGCTGGGCGCCAGCTGGATTTTTCTGTTCCGCGCCTATCAGACGATCGGCGTTGGTATCTCCTCGCTGTTGTATTACTGTGGCCCCATCATCGTTATGGCCCTCTCCCCGCTCATTTTTGGCGAAAAGCTGACCGGCGGCAAAATCGCCGGCTTTATCGCCGTTGCTTGCGGTGCTTTTCTCATTGCAGCGCAAGGTCTAGGCGGCAATATGCCCATTGCGGGCATCGTCTGTGGAATCGCCTCGGCCTTCTGCTATGCATTGATGGTCATCGCCAGCAAGGGTGCGCCGCACATCGAGGGCCTCGAGAACTCCGCACTCCAAGTGAGCGCCGCCTTTGTGACCGCACTGGCCCTCACGCTCATCACGCAGGGCGCTCCCTCGTTCCTGTCCGCCGGCGTCGCCGCCAGCATTGATTGGCGCGCCGTCGCTATGCTCGGCGTCGTCAACACCGGCATCGGTTGC
>CABQHR010000292.1 GCA_902463875.1 uncultured Collinsella sp. | reverse complement strand
GAGGCCAACCCGCACATCATCGAGTTCCTGCGCGAGCGCGGCACCCTGGTCCTCGAGAAGAAGATCACGCACAGCTATCCGCACTGCTGGCGCTGCAAGCACCCGGTGCTCTTCCGTGCTACCGACCAGTGGTTTGTCTCGATGGACAAGACCGGTTTGCGCGAGCAGGCTGGCAAGGAGGTCCGTGAGAACGTCAAGTGGTATCCGGCCCACGCGGCCAACCGCATCGGTGCCATGGTCGAGCAGCGTCCCGACTGGTGCATCAGCCGCCAGCGCAACTGGGGCGTGCCTATCCCGAGCTACACCTGCGCCGACTGCGGCGAGAAGGTCATGAACGACGCCACGCTCGATGCCGTCATCAAGCTCTTCCACGAGAAGGGCTCCGACGCCTGGTTCACGGACGCTCCCGAGAGCTACCTGGGCGAGGCCTGCGTCTGCCCCAAGTGCGGCGGCCATCACCTTAAGGCCGATAAGGACATCCTCGACGTGTGGTGGGATTCCGGCGTCTCCTGGAAGGCCGTCTGCGAGTATCGCCCCGAGCTTGAGTATCCGGCGGACGTGTATCTCGAGGGCTCCGACCAGCACCGCGGTTGGTTCCAGAGCTCGTTGCTCACCTCGGTGGGTGCCAACGGCCACGCTCCGTACAAGGCGGTCGTCTCGCAAGGCTTCACCCTCGACGGCCAGGGCCGCAAGATGTCCAAGTCGCTCGGCAACGTCATCGACCCCAACAAAGTCTGCGACGAGATGGGCGCCGACATCATTCGTCTGTGGGTTGCATCCGTCGATACCAGCTCCGACGTGTCCATCGACCATGAGATCCTTGCTCGTACGTCCGATGCCTACCGTCGTTTCCGCAACACGCTGCGCTTCCTGCTCTCCGAGCTCGAGGGTCAGTTTGAGCCCGAGACCGACGGCGTCGCCTTTGCCGACCTGCTGCCGCTCGACAAGCTCATGGTTGCCCGCCTGACCCAGGTCCAGGCCGAGGTCGACGATGCCTACGCCAGCTACGAGTTCCCGCGTGCCTACCGCGCGCTCTACGACTTCGTTGTTACCGAGCTCTCCAACGTGTACCTCGACGCCCTGAAGGACCGTCTGTACTGCGAGAAGCCCGGCTCGCTCGAGCGCCGCAGCGCCCAGACTGTGCTCGCCGAGCTCTTCTCGATGCTCATGCGCGACCTTCAGCCGATTCTGTCCTACACGGTCGACGAGGCCATGGCCTATGCGCCCGCCGGCTGCGTCGATCACCAGAAGTACGCCGCGCTGCTCGATTGGTACAAGTCGCCCATCACGTTCGACGGGGCCAATGAGTTTGAGGGCGTGCTCGAGGCTTCACTCGAGCTCCGTAGCGCCGTGACCAAGGCCCTTGAGGATGCCCGCTCCGCCGGCACCTTCACTAAGAGCCAGCAGGTCCGCGTTAAGGCGGTCGTTCCCGCCGAGATGTACGCGCTGCTGACCGGCGACAAGGCCGTCGACCTGGCCGAGTTCTACATCGTCTCCGCTGTTGAACTGACCCAGGGCGAGGAACTCTCCGTTGCCATCGAGGCTGCCGAGGGCGAGTGCTGCGATCGTTGCTGGAACTACCGCACCACCGTCGGCGAGTACAACGGTCACGCACATATTTGCAAGAGGTGTGCGGAAGCCCTTTAAGGCACGGTAACTCGGCATTTTAGTTATAGGGAGTATTTGGGCGCCCTCGCCCCTTTTGCTCCGCTGAATAAAAGCGGCATTCTGTTTTTCGGAATGCCGCTTTCTTTTTATGCTGGTTATTTAGCTTGCGTTGGTGGATATGTCGTGCGTTCTGCGTGTGTCAATATAAGATGGTTAATTGCGTTAAACGTAATTCGATGTTTTTGAGGGTAGGGGATTGATTTGGGTCGTTCTGCGGATATGACGCCGCCTTTGCGTTGGCGGTTGGGTGTTGCTGGT
>CABQHR010000291.1 GCA_902463875.1 uncultured Collinsella sp. | reverse complement strand
TGCGACGCAGCGGTGCTCGTCAAAGGCGGCCAGCGTCGGTGCCGAGAAGTGGCTGGCGAGAAACGTGTCCTCATCCACCTTGAGGATGGTGTCGACGGTGCTGTCGGTGATGGTGCGCATAATGTCGATTTTGTCGCCATCACGCACGATATCGCAGAAGCGTCGTGTGCGCTCGTCGAGTTGCGCCGGCAGGCGAAAGTCGCTGTGATAGGCGATGCTCGCGCGGATGAGCTCGTCGTGCTCTTTGGTCTCGATGAAATCTCGGATGCTTGTTGTGGCAGGCGCGTCGTCGGGGTTCTCGCCAAAGAGGACCCCGACACCCAACGCTGCATGGCTCATACTCTCGGCGTCCTTAAAGGTGTCCCAGCGTCGCAGCTGCTCAAAGCGACCCATATCGTGTAACAGCCCACAAAGCCACGCCAGGTCAATGTCCTGCGGTGACCAGCCCTGCTCACGCGCCACGGTATCGCACGCTTCCGCCACGTGATAGGTATGTTCGATCTTGAGTGCGATGCGCGGATTGGCGGCATCGTAAGCATCGGTATAGCGTTTGAAGGCCGCGCGCGCCCGGTCTCGATCGATAGCTGTCATAATGACTTCCTAAAAAATTGTGTCTTTCGATCCGGTGGCAATTGTAGGCGAACTTTATTGCCACCGGTTGATATTTCTGCTGCGTTGCGAGGCGCGCTGCAGACGACTCACCAGGATGGGAGTGGCATGGTCCTTAGGATCGTTAAAACCGTCTGGCCGGTGATGCTTACCTATGTTGCGATAGGCGCGCCGTGCGGAATGATCATGGGGCAGACGGGAATGGAGCCCTGGATGGTCTTTGCTCTGAGCAGCACGTTTGTGACGGGCAGCGGCCAGTTTATGATCTGCAATCTTTGGCTGGCGGGCGTACCGGCACCTTCGATTATCGCGAGCGTCGCCGCCATCTCCTCGCGCTTTGCACTTTATTCGGCATCGATCGCACCCCATCTGGCGGGCGCCTCGAAGCGTCAGACGCTGGCTGTTGCCGCGACGCTCACCGAGGAGGCATACGGCATCTCGCTTGCCAAGCTGGTTGAAGGGGAGGATTGGGGCCCGCGCGAATCCTTCGTGCTCAACGTGATCCTCATCGCGACATGGGGCGCTTCGTGCACGATGGGTGCCATCGTCGGTGCCGTTGTCGATGTTCCCACCGCTATTGCGAGTTTCGTCTGCACGTCGCTCTTTATCTGTCTACTCTTTTCGCAGCGGTTGTCGCGCGGCAACGTTGTCGCGGCGGTTTCGGGCGCGGTGTCCGTCGCCGTATGCAAGTTCTTGGGCCTCACGAATATTGCCGTGCCGGCAAGCGTCGTGGTCGGCATTGCCATTGCGCTGGCGTGCGATGCTGTATTTGACGGAAGAGGTGCCCGCGATGCCCGTTAACGAGTTCTTGGTTCTGTGGCTGTCGTCGTGGGCTGCTATCGCGTTCTTTCGCATCGCGCCGGCGTTTGCCTTGCGCGGGAGAACGCTGTCGCCCCGCATTACCGAGGCCCTGGGTTATATCCCGCCCGCTGCCTTTGCCGCGCTGGTCGCCAACGACTTGGTGAGCCCCGGCGCGTTCGACGCGGGACTCTGGCCTGCCTTGGTTCCCTGGATTGCGGCTGCCGGCGTCGTGGTGGTGGCTGTGAAGACAAAGTCGATGCTGTGGTGCTGCGTCTCGGGCATCGTGTTCTATATCGTTTTGAGCCTCATATAAGAGCGGGGCACGTTTGGCGCCCCTGTCCAACGAATTGAATTTCTCACCGAGCCGGTCTGCTTCTTCTGGTACCATGTTCAGACTTTACTGTAGCAAAGTGTGACGTGGGCTTTTGTGCCTCGTCAACGGAAATGGGGGTTTCATGGCACAGGAAGCAACCGCCAACGAGCAAAAGAAATTCAAGGTCCCGCGCATCCCGGGCGACA
>CABQHR010000290.1 GCA_902463875.1 uncultured Collinsella sp. | reverse complement strand
TGCCTTTTGAATGACAAATTGTCGCTCTGGGTGGCGCGCAGCGTCGACCGGTCCGCCGTTCGTTAGAACGGCGGACCCCCTAGAGCAGGGTGACGCTAAAGGAACGGGTGTCGGTAGCACCCGGCGCCAGCGTAATGGTGTTGACCTTGTGCTCGAAGACGTCGTCCTCGGTGTCCATCGTGGTGTGGCCGGTCCAAGGCTCGAGCGCCACAAACGGGGCGTCGTTGGCGGCAGACCACACGCCAATGTACTTAAAGCCCTCAAAGTCGATCTTGACGCCGTGGCCCGACTTGCGACCGCGCAGCGTGAGCGTGGAGCACGGGGTATCGGTGAACATGATGGCATCGTTATCGAAGCTACGGTGCGTGATGGGCAGCACGTCAGAGTTATCGGGAGCCTTGTAGCTGCCCTCGAACGTCATGAGGCCGTCGGGCGTGATGATGGGTGCCTCGTTGGTCCAAGCCTCGGTAAATGCCAGCTCGTAATCCTCGAACGTCTCGTCCTCGGTACCGGGGGCGGGCACGTTAAATGCAGGATGGCCGCCCACCGAGAACGGCAGGGCCACGTCGCCGGTGTTGGTGACGGCAAAGGTCTGGGTAAGCGTGGCGTCGCCGGTTAGGGCATAGGTCATGTTGAGCTTAAAGTGGAAGGGGAAAGCCTTGAGCGACTCGGGCGTGTCGGTGATCTCGTAGGTGACGGACGAGCCGTCCTCGGAGACCTCGACCAGCTTGTGCTCGACGATGCGCGCGAGGCCGTGGCGCGGCATCTCGCAGGTGCCGGCCGCAGACGTCGCCGTGTTGTTGCGCAGCGAGCCCACGATGGGGAACAGAATGGGCGCGTGCTTGCCCCAAAAGGCCGGGTCGCCCTGCCACAGATACTCGTTGCCGTTGAGGGCAAGGCTCGTGAGCTGGGCGCCCATGGAATCGATGGCCGCGGTAAGGCCGCCGCGCTTGATGGTGGTGACGGTGGACATGCTACTTCCTCCAAAAGTAAACAACAGTGTCGATGGCTATTGTCCCACTCTTGGCGGCAAGGAGAAGCGGCAGGCGCAGTTATTGAGCGATTGCGTAAAGGTCGAACCCGCCCTGCGGCGTGCTGTCGACCGTATCGGGCGCCTGCGAGTTAAAGCTCACGGGAACCATGCGCTTTGAGGCACGGAAGCGCGTGCCATCGGTGGCGACGGGCGGCTCGTCGACCGTAAGCTCGTAGTCGCCGGGTTTGAGTTCGATGCCGTCGCCAGCGGAGTTGACATATTGATACTCGTCAACCGCCCGCCCCTTGAGCGTGCGGCCCACGATATGGATGAGCATCTGGCTGTCGCCGCGGGCGGTGTCCCATGTCGCACCGTCCTTGACCTCAACCGACACGTGCACCGAACGCGTGCGGCTGAGCGATTGTTCGACAGACATCTCGACCTTGGCGGCGTCTTGTCGCTGCTGCTCGACATGGCCCCAGACATTGCCGATCGCCGAGCAGGCAATGACGCCGGCCATAAAGGCGATGAGGATGGGCCCGAGCGGCGAGCGGCGGCCCGCGTCTTCCTCACGAGCCAGGTTGGGACGATGCGTGGGGGCGGGCGCCTGGGCACCCTGCGCGGGAACGTCGAGGATGCTGAAAGACGCAGTACTGTCGGGATCGATGGTGTGGCGCGGCTGTGGGGTCTTTGCCGGCGAGATGGACATGTCGGCTGGCTCGCCCAGTGTTGCTGTGGCATCGGCCTTTGCCTCGTCGGCCTCGGCCTGGGCCCAGGCCTGTTCGAAGGTCAGGGGCTCGGCTGCATCGGAGGCGGCGTCAGGCTCGACAGCGGTATCGTTGCCGGTCTCGTCCTCGTCGCTCGACATGTCACGCGGCGCGGGCTCGTCCCACTCCTCGTCCGGAGCCTCGCCCTCGCTATACCACCATTCAAAGTTATCGATATCCATACGGGGCGCCCC
>CABQHR010000289.1 GCA_902463875.1 uncultured Collinsella sp. | reverse complement strand
GGCCGCGGCGGCCCGCGCTGCATGAGCATGCCCTTCTGGCGCGAGGACCTCTAAGGTCTTCAAGGACCCGTACAGGTCATAATACATACATCTAGCTGCCATTAGATGTCTCTCATTGGGGCGGTGCGGGTTTTCGCACCGCCCCAATCTTGTATGAGGAACGTTAACACGATTGGATGACTGCTTTTGTAAGGAGCTTGGCCATGGACATCAAGACGATTGGCGTTGAGGAATGGCTCAACGTTTGGGAGAAGAGCGCCACGTGGGACATCGCCCAGTCGACGATCTCGTCGCTCACCATGGGCGAGCTACGTGCGCTTGACGAGCAGGACGGTGCCACGTTCTACGAGCGCCTGGACCGCGAGAAGATGAACTACGGCTGGATCGAGGGCTCTCCGGAGTTTAAGGCCGAGGTTGCCAAGCTGTATCGTCGCGAGGTCAATCCCGATCACATTCTGCAGACCAATGGCTGCACGGGCGCTAACCTCAACGCCATCATGGCCCTGGTCGAGCCCGGCGACCATGTCATCGCCGAGTGGCCCACCTACGCGCCGCTCTACGAGATTCCGCGTACGCTCGGTGCCGAGGTCGAGTATTGGGAGCTTCGCGAGGAGCTTGGCTGGAAGCCCGATATCGAGGAGCTTAAACGCTTGGTGCGTCCCAATACCAAGCTCATCTGCATCAACAACGCATCGAACCCCATCGGTACGGTGCTCGATGCCGATATGCTCGGCCAGATTGCCGAGATCGCCCGTTCGGCTGGCGCCTATGTGCTGTGCGACGAGGTGTACCTGCCGCTTGAGAACACCAAGGCCTTTATGTCGATGGCCGACATGTACGAGAAGGCCATTGTCACCAACTCGGTGTCCAAGACCTATTCGACGCCTGCGGCCCGCGTGGGCTGGGTCGTGGCCGACGAAGAGGTGTCCAACCGCATCCGCACCTACCGCGACTACACCATGATCTGCGGCGGCGTGTTCAACGATGCCCTGGCGACCTATGTGCTTGAGCACAAGGATAAGATTCTCGAGCGCAATCGCAAGATCGTGTTTGGCAACCGCGATATCGCGCAGGCTTGGATCGATACGCAGCATCGCGTTTCCTGGACGGCCCCGCAGGGAATATCCACCTCGTTTATCCAGCTGGATATTCCCGAGGATGACGAGGAATTCTGTAAGCGCCTGTTGGCCGAGAGGGGAGTGCTGCTGGTCCCCGGTAGCCGCTTTGAGCTTCCCTGCGGCGCACGCCTGGGCTACTGCGCGAGCGAAGACGTTCTTCGCGAGGGCTTAAGGCTTTTGGGCGAGGCCCTGGCGGAGTTCGATCGCTAGGATTCCGACGGCTCTCAAAGCCGCTTAAATCTATCTACGATTATCGATAACAGACCCGTTTCCCATGAGGGGAGCGGGTCTGTTTTTCTATACCGAGAAGTTACCGAGAAGTCAAGTTGTTACAAATGAGGCCGTAAGGCGAGCCGGTGTTCGTTGGGCCTTATACTGAACTTCCGGTGAACGGTACCAAGCGTCTGGTAAACGGTAATATGCATACCAGAAATGAATAGGACAAACTTTTTTCTGAATAAAAATGAAAATGGTTGAGACGCGGTATGAATCGCTAATTCTATTCATAGCTTTATTAGAAATATGCAATTTGAGGGTGGTTTAATAAAGTTAAGTTCCATTTGCTATTTGGTTTGAAAAAGCATTTAAGCACGTAAATAAACTTTATTAAATCAAAGTGTGCCATGCGTGAAGTATATGTGTATGCCGTTCACCCCCTATAAAAAACCGTTCGGGGGCAAGGTGGAAGTATGGGCTGATTTTGGATATAAATATGTCGTCAGCAATAACGCCTCACACGGAGGGGCGCTAACGAATCGGCCCTGACAAGGGCCCGAAAGAAAGGTAGGAGGCCATGACGAAAGGTCTGCACGTGCCTTCCGAGA
>CABQHR010000288.1 GCA_902463875.1 uncultured Collinsella sp. | reverse complement strand
GTTTTACCAAACCGCGTAACGGCTCGACGCTGCAAACGCCCCTAAGCGGCAATCTGACGTTCAATTTCAAGGGCGCGACCAGAAGGTCAGCGCCCTTTCATTTCACGTCACCTTGCTCGCTTAGGGTCGTTTTCGCTGACGTTGCCAAGACATTGGCGTCAACATAGTTGGCGTTGGCGATGGCGTGCTGGTCAATCCTTACAGCTCGTACAGCGTGGTGAACTTGTCCTGCAGGTAGCTGCAGTAGTAGCGGGCGTCAAAATCCATGCCGCAGGCACCCTTGATGAGTTCCGGCGCGTCCTTGGCGCGGCCCCACTGCCAAATGTGCTCGCCCAGCCACGCGCGGACGGGTGCCAAGTCGCCGCTCGCGCAGGCACCGGTAAGGTCGACGCCGTCGCGGCACATGGCCGGCACAAACATGGCATCGTAGGCGCTACCCAGCGCATACGTGGGGAAGTAGCCAAACGAACCGCCGCTCCAATGCGTATCCTGCAGGCAGCCGTGCGTGTCGTCGGGAACGGGAATGCCCAGGTACTCGTCCATAAAGCGGTTCCAAAGCGCGGGGATGTCCTTGGCCGCAGCCTCGCCGGCAAACAGCATGCGCTCGATCTGGTAGCGCACCATAATATGCAGCGGATAGGTGAGCTCGTCGGCCTCGGTGCGGATCAACGACGGCTGCGCGATGTTCACGGCGCGGTAGAGCGTGTCTTCGTCGACGTCGCCGTAGACCTCGGGCGCGTGACGACGCAGCACCTCGAGCAGCGGGCCCATAAAGGCGCGGCTGCGACCCACGGTGTTCTCGAAAAAGCGGCTCTGGCTCTCGTGGATGCCCATGGAGGTGCCGCCCTCCAAGCACGTGCGCGCATAGGCGGGATTGACGCCCAGCTCGTACATGGTGTGCCCCGCCTCGTGGATGATGCTGTAGACGTTGGAGATGCAGTCGTCCTCGTAGATGTGCGTCGCGATGCGCGCATCACCCACGGCAAAGCCCTCGCTAAACGGATGCTCGGTAAAGGCAAGCGTGGTGTCGTCCAGGTCCAGGCCGACAAGCTTCATAAGGTCGAAGCTCATGGCGCGCTGGGCAGCCTCGGGCACGTGGGCGTGCAAAAAGTCGGCAGCCGGCTGCTGGCCGCGCTCGCCGATGGCGTGCACGAGCGGCACGACCGTGGCCTTGACCTCATCGCAAAACGCGTCGAAGCTCTTGGCGGAAAGGCCGCGCTCGTACTGGTCGAGCCAAACGTCGTATGGATCGCGCTTGGGGTCCATGAGCTCGGCCTGATGCTTAAGTTGGGCGACGATTCTATCCACATAGGTCTCAAAGCTCGCCCAGTCGTTGGCAGCCTTGGCCTTGTGCCACACGGCGTCCGCCTCGCAGGTGAGCCTGGTCCAGGCCTCGGCTTCTTCGGTGGGGATGGCACTGGCCTCACGTTGATCGCGGCCGAGCACACGGATCTCGTCGAGCAGCTGAGGGTCGTCGATTTTGCCGCCGGCGACGGTCTCGCGCGCTAACGAGCGTACGAGCTCAACGGACTTCTCACTGGTCAGCAGCTTGTGATGCTCGCCGGCAAGCGTGCCCATGGCGTCGGCACGCGCTGCTGCGCCGTTGGCAGGAGCAATCGTCGCTCCATCGAACTCGGCAATCTTGAGCAGGTACTCGCGAGTCCACAGCTTGCCCTCGAGTTTGCGGAACTTTTTGACGGCCTTGTCGACTTTAGCAGCCTTGACGCCCTTGGCAGCCTTTGCCACGGCGGCCTTGGCCTTCTTATCGAGTTTCTTTCCCATACCGTATCCTTAATCTCGCAGGCCGAGCGCCGCAGGCGGGTGCACGGCCAGTTTGCACAGCTACCTGCCTTGTACCCAGCACGAACAAAACGGAACGCGGCGATGTGCTCGCGAAATGTGTTATCCTATAGCCCAATGCGTTGACGGAGAGGGTTTTGCCCGCCGCGTC
>CABQHR010000287.1 GCA_902463875.1 uncultured Collinsella sp. | reverse complement strand
CATTGTGCCTTCCTTTCATCCTCTTTAGACAAGATGCGCACGGCACGGAAAGGTAATCCCAACCCAGCCGCGATGCACGTACGTCATTCATTATGCTGGAAACTGAGGGCTTTACCAGAGTTTTTATCATTATTTGAACAATTGAGCAGGCAGAACCGCTGATGAAACGGTTTATCAATGTGAACGTCTTTTGGATGGGACGCGGTCGGCCCTACGCGCTAATGTCCTTGAATCCCTCGCCGAAAGCTTCCGTAACGTCGGCGACCGTCACAATGGCGTGAGGATCGCGCTCGCGCACGATCGTCTTGAGGGTATTGAGCTCTCGACGGTTCACGATGACCATGATCACCGGCTTCTCGGCACCCGAAAACATGCCAGTCGCCTTAAACTTGGTACAACCACGACCCAGGCCATACATGATATCGGCAGCGATATCAGGGAACTTGTCCGAGATGATGAGTACCATACGACGCTTGTTGCCGCCATCGACCACCGCATCGATCACATAGCCGCTAATCACCATCGAAAGTCCTGCGTACAGGGCATTTTCGAGCGAGAAGACCGGAGCCGATGCCGCGCATACGGCAACATCGATTGCCATAACGGTCGAGCCCACCGGCAGCGAGGTGTTACGCGAGATGATCTGTCCAATCGTGTCCGAGCCGCCGGTGTTGGCGCCGGCACGCAGCACCATGCCGTAACCGATGCCCGTAATAATGCCGCCCCACATAGCGGGAAGCATCAGGTCCGCATGCGCCAGAGGTGCTACAAACGGGGCGAACAGATCGGTAAAGAAGCCCAGCAGCACAAAGCCCGTCGCGGTCTGCACCACGTAGAACATGCCGCCCTCGCGCATAACGACCAGCAACAGCAAGGCGTTCATCACGATCGTCTGAATACCAACGGGAAGCGATAGGCCGCGCGATGCGCCGACCGCCTGGATAATGGTGGCAAGGCCCGTAACGCCACCGGCAGCAAGGCCGTTGGGAATCAAAAACAGGTCGGTCGCAATAGCGGCCAGAGCGCACCCCAACATAATCTGGGGCAGGTCGTGAAAGAAGTTCATCGATAGAATGCGCTTGATGTCCAGACGATATGCCATGCTACCTCCCTCAAAAAAGCGCACCCAAACGGATGCGCTTCGAACTTCTTGCTGTATTCGATTCTACCGATTCGCCGAACAAAAACCACCCCTGCGCAGGGTTTGCTTTGGATACAAAACCACCCTGCTCGGAGGGTTTTATCCATTTCCACATAAACCGGGCGATTTATGCAGATGGGGTCTCCGCGTCGGCGTTGCCGGTGGCCCAGCGATGGTAGCCAATAACAAACGGGTCCAGGTCGCCATCGTCAAGAACGGCCTCGACATTGCTGGTCTCCACGCCCGAGCGCAGATCCTTGACCATCTGGTACGGGTAGAGCACGTAGCTGCGAATCTGGTTGCCAAAACCGATCGTGGTCTTGGGTCCGCGAATCTCATCGAGCGCCTCGGCGCGCTTCTCGAGCTCAATCTCGTACAGGCGAGCCTTGAGGATCTGCATGCACGCGGCCTTGTTCTGGATCTGGCTGCGCTCGTTTTGGCAGGTAACCACAATGCCGCTGGGAAAATGCGTCACGCGCACGGCGGAGTCGGTGGTGTTGACGCCCTGACCGCCCGGGCCGCTCGCGTGGTACACGTCCACGCGGATGTCATCGGGGTTGATCTCGATGTCGATATCATCGGGCAGTACGGGGATGACCTCGACGCCAGCGAACGTGGTCTGGCGGCGCTTCTTGTCGTCGGTGGGGCTAATGCGCACCAAGCGGTGGACGCCGGCCTCGGCGCGCAGCATGCCAAATGCGTCCTTGCCCTCGACGGTAAAGGTCGCGCGGTCGATGCCGATGACCTCGGCCGCGGGACAGTCGTTGATGGTGACCTTCCAGCCGCGACGCTGGCAGTACTTCATGTACATCTTAAAGAGCA
>CABQHR010000286.1 GCA_902463875.1 uncultured Collinsella sp. | reverse complement strand
GCTTTGTTGAGGGGCCATACCACGCCGTTTATCTGGTTTGTTTGGTTTTCACGGTCAATTATTTGACTGATACGTTCATAATGTGCAAACATAATACGGTTTACCTTTGCATTTACTTTCAACCTGAAGGTTAATGTGCGCAGGGGTCAACCCATGCTATGGCTATAACCTTTGTTCGGAGGACCGACATGCACGAGACAGAGATCAACAACTACCTTGCCGTCATTAAGGTGGTCGGCGTCGGCGGCGGCGGTACCAACGCGGTCAATCGAATGATCGAAGAGGGCATCCGCGGCGTCGAGTTTGTTGCCATCAACACCGATGCTCAGGCACTCGCGATCTCTGATGCCGATATCAAGGTGCACATCGGCACCGACCTTACCCGCGGCTTGGGCGCCGGCGCCAACCCCGAGGTTGGTCGCAAGGCTGCCGATGAGTCCCGCGACGACATCGCCGAGGCGCTCGCTGGCGCCGACATGGTGTTCATCACCTGCGGCGAGGGCGGCGGCACCGGTACCGGCGCTGCTCCCATCGTTGCCGATATCGCGATGAACGAGGTCGGCGCGCTGACCGTCGCCGTCGTGACTAAGCCCTTCACCTTCGAGGGCCGCAAGCGCAAGAAGAGCGCCGAGGAGGGCATCAAGACCCTCTCCGATTGCGTCGACACCATGATCGTTATTCCTAACGACAAGCTGCTCGACATCGCCGAGAAGAAGACCACCATGCTCGAGGCCTTCGCGATTGCCGATGGCGTCCTTTCCCAGGGCACCCAGGGCATCACCGACCTCATCACCGTCCCGGGCATCATCAACCTGGACTTCGCCGATGTTAAGACCATCATGAAACAGGCCGGTACCGCCATGATGGGTATCGGTACCTCTTCTGGGGACACCCGTGCCGTCGACGCCGCCCAGCAGGCTATTTCCAGCCCGCTGCTCGAGAGCTCTATCGATGGTGCCACGCGCGTCCTGCTTTCGATCGCCGGTTCCAAGGATCTGGGCATCCAGGAAATCAGCGACGCTGCCGACGTTGTCGCCAACGCCGTCGACCCCGAGGCCAACATCATCTTCGGTACCGTTGTCGACGAGTCCCTGGGCGATCAGGTGCGCATTACCGTTATTGCCACGGGCTTCTCCGACTCCAACGTCAACCGTCAGGACGAGCTCTTCGCTGCCCAGCAGTCCCAGAGTAAGGCTGCTGTCTCCGCCGAGCCGCAGCGCACCGCTCCGGCTGCCAGCCCTGCCCAGGCCGCTCCGACCCGTAATGTCGGTGGCACCGAGCTTCCGAACTTTGGCAACGACCAGTTTGAGCTTCCCGACTTCCTCAAGCGCGGTAGCTTCTAAGCCGATCTTCGCATTGTTTTGCACTGGGGCGCGTCCGCATGGATGCGCCCTTTTTTGTTTCGACTTTGTAAACCAGAGCATCCAATCTCTTTACGTTCCCTTTACGTTTGCCTCCAATGCAGCGGGTATCCTTTTAAGGAAGTATGACAGCCGTATAAATGCGGACTGCGCGGCGATGTCGCGGTACTTGTTGTATTAGGAGGCTTTAGTATGGCAGCACGTGCGGACAGAGTTTCGCGTGTCGACCATGATGGAGTTACGTTGGTGGAGGGCGCGACGGACGATGTTCGCTTTGCCTTCACCGAGCGCACCGGTGGCGTTTCCGAAGATGCGTACTCCTCACTCAACCTGGGCTCGCATGTAGGCGATGACCCCTTTGCCGTTCAAGAAAATCGTCGTCGTGCGCTCGAGGCTATGGGTGCCGCTGAGTGCGAGCATAATTTGCTCGTGCCGAATCAGGTGCATGGTGACCATATCGTTGTGGCGACCTCGAACGGCGCCGACGATCTTGAGGCTGTTCGCGAGCAGATCGCTGAGGGCTGTGATGCCATCGTCTGTACGGCCCATGAGGTACCCGTGCTGCTCTGCTTTGCCGACTGCGTTCCCGTGGTGTTGGTTGCCCCCGGCG
>CABQHR010000285.1 GCA_902463875.1 uncultured Collinsella sp. | reverse complement strand
CCAAAAAGGGACAGGTTTATTTTGGCAGGTTTTATCTGGGTAAACGTAAAGGGCCGACCGCGTTGCTATGCGATCGGCCCTTTTTGGTTGCTTGGCTGCAGGGAGCTGTGGGGGGCAGGTGCCTACAGACGATCCTTGTTCTCGGCCTTAACGTCGTGTGCCTGCTGAACAAAGAACAGGTCGTACACCACGATGACAAAGGCGCCATAGTTTATGGCGTCGCCGCCAAACGCGGGAAGCGTGAGCACCGCCTGGGCAAGCGTGGCGACTGCAGCAACGATACCGAGCTTAAACGCGCCGTCAACCTGCGAAGGCTTGTTGGCACCCTTGATGCCCGCAACGCCTGCGGCGAGATCGATGAGGCCCTTGGCGATAATCACGGCCGCGGCGAGCATGGCGTTCGATCCGTAGGTGGACTCGAGCTTACCGGTCGCGATGCCGGCGATTCCAATGACGAGACTGGCGATGCCCAGAACAAAATAAATCAGGGCAAGGATTTTGAGAGTCTTGCGAGTGAAGCTCATGGCTGGTCCTTTCGATACGAGTACGCCAACCTGGCGCACCCTATGTGCTGCACATATGGTGAAGCACATTGTAGTTCAACGCGGCGATGCATGCGCCTGAAAGCGTCTCTTGCCTGTACGGTCCAACCTTTCAAAAAGGAAAGCTGGGCGTAAGTTAAATCGATGGCAGCGTATGCGCGGCGCTGCGATGATGAGGCCATGGTAAGGGCTGGACCGAAGGAGGGGCCATGATGTACGGGGCCAAGCAAGTGCGCGAGCCGCGGTCGTTGGGAAGGCGCATGGGTGATTCTGTGATCGCTGCCGTGTGCACGGGATTGATGGCGGTGCTTTGCATTGGGATGCTGTGGGCCATGTCGCATGTGGGACAATAACGGACGGTTGGGTGCCGGCATGAACGGCGCTCCGCGTATTCGTTTTGCTTGCTAAGGAGTGTCCATGGGTGTCGCTGATCCCTTTTCTGTTGCTCGGGCTGCAGGGCTTGAGCTAACCAGGATGCCCGAGGGCCTCACGCTCACCGATGGCGCGATGGAGCTGCGCGCCGATTTTGCCCGCATGCTCCCGCGACTCAAGCAGGGCCGTCTGCAGCAGGAGCTGCTGGTGAAGGCCGCACGCACGAAAGGCATTGCGCAGCCGTGGGCAATCGATGCCACGGCAGGCTTTGGCGAGGACTCGCTGCTGCTGGCTGCCGCGGGCTTTACCGTCGATCTGTATGAACAGGATTGCGTGATCGCGGCGCTCCTCAAGGATGCCTTGGATCGTGCGGCGGACGATCCGGCGCTTGCGGATGCCGTGGCGCGTATGCGTTTACATGCAGGCGAGGACAGCATCGCCGGGCTTCACCAGACCGCCGCTTCGATTGAGCAAGGTGAGCTCACAGCTCCCGACGTGGTATATCTGGACCCCATGTTCCCCGAGCGCACCAAGAGCGCGGCGGTCAAAAAGAAGTTTCAGCTGCTGCATCATTTGGAGCAGCCGTGCGCCGATGAGGAGACGCTGGTCCAGGCGGCGCTTGCCGTGCATCCGCGCAAAGTCGTTATTAAACGACCGGCGAAGGGCCCGCTGCTCGCCGGTGTAAAGCCGAGCTATCAACTAGCGGGTAAGGCCGTTCGCTACGACGTTTTGGTGCCGCCGCGTCCGTCATCTGCCGAGTAGCGCTCAACGCGAGGGCGCAGCGCGATCTATTTCCAGGGGTGCGACGTCAGATGCCATCCGCCGCAGTATTCGCATTTGTAGCAGGCAAGGCCGCGCCGCCCGCGGTTTTCGCAGTCGGCCATAACGGCCTCTGCCTCGGCGCGCGTGTCGTAGCGGTTCTTGCGTTCGCACGACTTATAGCGCCAAGCCTCGTCGCGCTCGGCATCCAGGGCGCCGCGGCGCTCGTCCTCGCGTGCAAACAGGTCGCTCATGTCGCCGCCGGTGGCAGCGCCCAAAAACTCGCTTTTGGCCTTTGACCAGGCGGCTCGCTTTTTGCTTCCCATC
>CABQHR010000284.1 GCA_902463875.1 uncultured Collinsella sp. | reverse complement strand
CTGTCGGTTCCACGGAGACGGATGTGTCTTCAGTCTCGGTTTTGGCATCGGCTTGCGGAGCGTCCTCTGCCTCGACAGACAGCTTTGCTTCGATGGGCGTGGATGCCATGGTGGTGATGCCGGCGTTGGCGTTCTCGGGGTCATAGACGACCGTGAGCGAGATGGCGGGCTGCGGTGCCTCGGGCTTCGGCGCCGACTCGGTAGTGCCTTGATCGGCGGGCTCATCGGGCTGATCGTCCTCAGCCTCGTCGCCAAAGACATCGCTGTTTTGGAACGCAGACGTCTCAGGTTGGTTGGCGGCTTCTTCGGTTGTCGACTTGGGAGCCTCGTCGAGCTCCGCAGTGGCTTCCTGCTTAGATATGACTTCGGAATCGGTCATGGCGGCGATTTCGGTTTCGGCTTCTGCTGCTACCTCAATAGCGACTTCGATCTCTGCCTCGGGCTCGGGCTCCGGAGCGACTTCGGCCACGGGCTCGGGCTCGGGATGCTTAACGTGCTTGGGACGCACGGCCTTGAGGTCCTTCTCGCCGCGCTTTTTCTTTTTGTAGGACCGCTTGGTGCCCTTGGTGGCCTTGGGCTTGTCCTCGCCCTTGGCAAGCGCTGCGTCCCATGCCTCGTTGGCGATGACCGTGGCATACAGGCGACCGCCCTTAAAGACAGTCAGCTTAATGCAGTCGTCGAGTTCCTCGAGCAACTCGCGCGTGGACTCGAAGCCCAAGTCATAAGCAGTCATGCCGCCAGCGGCGAGAGCCTCTTCGACCTGCGTCATAAACGTTTGCTTGCCGCATCCAATCGCATCGCGCAGCAGGCGATACAGATAGATGTGGTTGCCCAGCGAAAGCGTGGGCCTAACTATTGTCTTGCTCATGGCAAATCTCCTCTTTACACACCAAAGCATCTTACCATCGCATGGGGCTTGCCACCTCGGCGCCCAAAGCAAACGGGCGCGACCGTTGCCGGTTCGCGCCCGTTATACGGGTTGGTTCTCTTTGAGAGGCAAACGTGCTTAGTTGCCCGATGCCGTGCCTTGGCTCGAGCTGTCAGATGCCGTGCCGGACGCGGTTCCACTCGAGCTGTTGGTGTTGCCGTTGTCGGTAGATCCCGTACTCGATGTATTGCCGTTCGTCTGGTCGCCCGTGCTCGGTTGAGAGCCGTCAGTCGTTTGGCTTGAGTCGGTCGTGCCGGATTGCGTGCCGCTGTTGGCCGTAGAGGAATCGACGCCCTGCGATTGATCAGGGGTGTTCGAGGACGAGTCGGCGGATGCGGGGGTGCCCTGCGGGTCGTCCTGCTGGCTTTGTGATTGATCGGAGCTATCCTCATCGTGCTCGGTCGTGCGCGACGAAAGGATTGGCTCGGGTCGCTCGCCCAGACCCTCACCGGCGGTGGTGATAAGGATGGCACAGGTGCAGGCGATGACCGCGACGATGGCGATGGCGATCGAGAAGATGATGACCTTCTTTTGCGTCTGGCTGCGCTCTGCCGCCGCCTTGGCGCGCAGGCTGTTGGGGGCGACGCGCGCCGTGGTCGCGCGCCCCGCAATCTGGCGCATCTCCTGTGTAGTCGCGGCGCCGCCCAGGTGCTCCTCGGCATCAAACTCAACGGGCTCATAGGCGCCGGCAGGGTAGTCGTCGGCGGCGTGCGCACCTTTGAGGGCTTCGGCGCTGGCAGAGATAAAGTGGCGGTAGACCTGCGAGGACACAACGGTGATGACCGAGCTCACGGCGGCACCAATTACTGAACCAGCGATGCCGATCTTGGAAGCAAGCGCGACGCTCGTGGCGGCAGCTGCGGCGCCGGCGATGATCTGGGGAATGGAAATGTCGTCGAACAGGCCCTTTTTGGGCGCGATGGCCATGGTCTGTCCGATGGAATGGTTTTCGTGCACGCCGTTGTTGAGCGCGGCCGGTGTCATGACGCGCGTGCGCGGCGCGTCGGTGTACTTGGTTGTCATACGGGGTCCTCCCGGTGTAAATCTGCTTCGTTTCATGCAGCCATCAGGGT
>CABQHR010000283.1 GCA_902463875.1 uncultured Collinsella sp. | reverse complement strand
CATTTGACCCCACCCGCGAGTTTTCCTTTGAAATTGCCGAGATACTCGATACGCGAAGGATGCCGTTTGGCACGTGCTCGAGCTCTTCCCCAACGGTGAATAAACGGGCACTCAACACGTGGTGGAGCCACCGGTCGGTGCCCGACGTCCGTCCCGGACTCATCTCGCGCTATCGCGAGCTGGGAATTGACAGCGGTATTGAAGTTCCGGTTCAGTGTCTTGGCCTTTCGCTTTCGGATTGTTACTGGCTGAGGCCGGTCGACTGCGATGAGCTCGATTGGCAGCACCTCAATTACTTCGAGAACGATTTTGAACGGTCGACACCCGAGCAACGTTCAGGCTGGCTTGAAGGCATCGGACTAAAAAATCCTGACAATACGTCCGAGGGCGAGCTCCCCAAATCCTGGATGATCCGCAATGGCGTTCGCATCCTGGTCAAAGGGTGCGGAATGGACAATCAGCGACCGTTTAACGAGGCGGTTGCAACAGCTCTACATCGGCGTCTGCTATCCAAAGGCGAGTTTGTTCCCTATACGGTCGAGCGCATGTTCGACGGGCCCGTATGTCTATGCGATGACTTTCTTAATGGCCGCGAGGAATACGTGCCGGCCGCTTATATCAGGGACGCACTTGGTGGTCAGCGAGGAAGCTCGACATACGATCGATACTGCCGGTATCTTGGCAGGCACGGGGCTGACGAAGCTGCCGTGAGAAGATCCATGTCGCAGATGATCGTCTGCGATGCCCTCTTGGCCAACAGCGACCGCCACTGGCGAAACTTCGGCATCATCCGCAACGTCGACACGCTGGAAATACGGCCTGCACCGCTGTTCGATAGCGGCAATTGCCTGTGGTACAACGTGCCAACCGCCATGCTCGTTACCGGGGAGTTTGGGTTTGCCGCCAAACCGTTTGGGCCGGACCCTTCCACCCAGCTGGCATTTGCCGACTCACTCGACTGGTTCGATGCATCGCACCTCGATGGGTTCGTCGACGAGGCGGTCGAAATCCTCTCACAAAGCGCATGGGCAACGGCGGACAATCGCCTCAAGGCCATCCGCCGCGGTCTCGAGCGCCGCATGATAGAGGTAAGCGCCGCCGTTGAGGTGCTACGGCACGTGCAGAGATAACGGCGCTGCCCCCCGATAAGTTGCGGTGAAATAGGGACTGTTTTCGCGCTTGAAACGCTTAAACAGTCCCTATTTCACCGCAACTTAGAGAGGACGGCCTCGGTCGGTACTGCCGTGCCAGCCGAGGCCGCTGCATCGTTAGCGCTGAACGTAGGCGCAGACCAGCTCAAAGGTGTTACGCACACCGTCGATGTGGCTGCGCTCGTAGTTGTGGCTCGCGTACACGCCGGGGCCGATCAGACCATGGCGAATGTCGTAGCCGGCCGAGAGCGTGGCCTCGACGTCGGAGCCGTAATGCGGGTACACGTCGATGGCGTAATCGAGCTCAAGCTCGCGCGCGATATTGGACAGCGCGGTTACCAGGTCGTAGTTGTACGGACCGCCCGAATCCTTGGCGCAAATCGAAACCATGCGCTCGGTGCAGCCAAGGTCGTCGCCCACGCAGCCCATGTCCACGCTGATCATCTCGCGCGTGTCGGCCGGCACAAAGGCACCGCCGTGACCGACCTCCTCGTACACGGTAAAGAGCAGCGACACCTTGCGCGAGAGCGTCACCTCGCCAGCGGCGACGGCACGCGCCAAGCCCAGCAGAATCGACGCCGACAGCTTGTCGTCAAGGAAGCGACTCTTAATGTAGCCGCTCTCCGTCACCGTGGTGCGCGGATCCATAGCGATGATGTCGCCAGTCTGAATACCCAGCTCGAGCACATCGTCCTTGCTGTCAACGTTCTCGTCGAGCAGGATCTCCATGTTCTTCTCGATGGCCTTGACCGGCTCATCGGCCACATGCGCCGAAGGCTCGGTATTGAGGACCACACCCGTGTAGACATTGCCATCGCGCGTGTAAACGGTGCAGTTCTCGCCATCGGCCGTAG
>CABQHR010000282.1 GCA_902463875.1 uncultured Collinsella sp. | reverse complement strand
CGCGCGGAGCAGTTCATGCCCATGGACACGACGCCGCGAAGCTTGCTCTTCTTGATCTTGACGTCGCCGGGCAGGACAGCGCCAATCATGGCCGTGACGATATGGTCGCCGGCCTCGAAGTTCTGCGCGCCGCAGACGATCTGCAGCGGAGCGAGGTTGCCGTCGGCGTCGAGGTTCTTGTCGCCCACGTCGACCGAGCACACATACATATGGTCGCTATCGGGGTGCGGGGTCTTGGTGAGCACCTTGGCAGTCACCACGTGGTCGAAGGACTCGCCCACGGTGTCGATCGCCTCGACCTCGGTGCCGGTACGGATATATTCGTCCGAAAGGGTCTTGGGATCCTCCGGAATATCGATCATGGTCTTGAGCCAGTCGTAAGAAACGCGCATGTAGCTCTCCTAGTTCTTAATCTCCGCAAAGGGAGGAATATCAAATGAAGACGTTCGCCTTAGGGTTGTCCAGGTGCCCCAGGTTGGCGTGAAAGAGGAGCGACGCGTACTAAAGGTACGCGAGCGACGGTTTGAACGCCAAGATGGGGTGCCTGGGCAAGCCTAAAATTGGTTCAAGAAGCGCATATCGCCCGTCATGAGCGTTCTGAGGTCGGGCAGGTCGTAGCGCAGGGCCGCGACGCGCTCGGCGCCAATGCCAAAGGCGAAGCCGGTGTACTTCTCGGGGTCGATGCCGCAGTTGATCAGGACGTTGGGGTCGACCATGCCGCAGCCCAGGATCTCGATCCAGCCGCTGTGCTTGCAGAAGTTGCAGCCCTTGCCGCCGCACACGTGGCAGCTCACGTCCACCTCGCAGGAAGGCTCGGTGAAGGGGAAGAAGTGCGGGCGGTAGCGCGTCTTGCGGTCCTCGCCAAACATGCACTTAACAAAGTAGTCGAGCGTGCCCTTAAGGTCGCCAAAGGTAATGCCCTCGTCGACGACCAGACCCTCGATCTGGTTGAACTGCGGAAGGTGGCAGGCATCGGCCGTGTCGGGACGGTAGACGGTGCCCGGGCAAATCATGTAGATGGGCGGCTTTTGCGACTCCATGGTGTGGATCTGCACGCCCGAGGTCTGGGTGCGCAGCAGCACGTCGGACTCGCCGTGGGCGTGGGCCTCGGGGTGCGCGACGCTGCCGGGGTTATTGTCGACCACGTAGAAGGTATCGCGGGCCGAGCGGCTCGGGTGATCCATGGGGGCGTTGAGCGCGGTGAAGTTGTAGTAGGAGGTGTCGACCATGGGACCGGACTCGACGGTGTAGCCGATGCCGCAGAAGATGTCCTCGGCCTCCTCGATGATCTGCTTGATCAGGTGCTGGTGGCCGATCTGCGGACGGATGCCCGGCAGCGTGATGTCGACGGCGTCGTGCTCGAGTGCGCGCTTGAGGGCGGCGGCCTTCATCTCGGTGTTGCGCTCGTCGAGCATGCCCTCGATCAGCTGGCGCATCTCGTTGGCGCGCTTGCCCATCACGGGACGATCCTCGGGGGCGAGCTTGCCCATCATGCGCATCAGGCCGGTGATGCGGCCCTTGCGGCCGAGCAGCTCAACGCGCGCAGCCTCGAGCTTGGCTGCGTCGTCGGCGCCTGCGACGAGCTCCTTGGCCTCTTCCTCGAGTTTGACCAGATCATCAATCAGACTCATGTCTTCCCTTTCGTCTCTCGCGCTCTCCGTTTGCCGAGGCGGCTGCCGCCGTCTGCCGTTGCGAAAACGCGGCCCGGTTCGGTAATAAAAAAACCGTCCTCGGGCATGTGCATTGCCCAAGGACGGTTGAATTCCGCGGTACCACCTTGTTTGACCCGGCGGATGTCTGGCCCGCCGTGCCCACTCTGCGCCCCTTATCGCGAGGCTCACGGCTTCCCTACTGGGGCTTCGCCGCCGCTGGCCGCGCGCCCGTTGAGGTTGCTGCTCGGGAGTGAACGCTTGGCCCTTGCCACCGCAGGAAGGCTTGCAGCCCATGACCTTCCCTCTCTTGCCGGCGACGCGGCGGGCAAAACCCTCTCCGTCAACGCATTGGGCTATAGGATAACACATT
>CABQHR010000281.1 GCA_902463875.1 uncultured Collinsella sp. | reverse complement strand
GAATGTCTCGATCTGTAACAGATAGACCGCAAAATGGGCTTTAGCTGTTACAGATCGAGATGTTTGGGAATCCGGCAGAGCCATCGCGGCAAAACCACCACAAAGGTGCCTGTCCCCATTGTGGTGGTTTAGGGCTCCCAGGGGCAAGGGGCTTCGATGTGGGTGTGCTCGCCGGTTACGGGATGCGTGAAGGACACGCTGTGGGCGTGGAGCATCAGGCCGCAGGGACGCGGCGTTCCGTACAGGTCATCGCCCACCAGGGGATGGCGCTCGCTGGCCAGATGTACGCGGATCTGGTGCTTGCGGCCGGTGAGCAACTCGACATCGATATACGAGCGCGTGGGCAGGCCACGACGGCTCTTAAGACGTTTGAGCACCTTCACGCGCGTTTGAGACGGCTTGCCGCTGGCGCCGACGCGCATCTTGCGGCTGTCGTGACGGTCGCGGGCGATGGGCTTGTCGATGAGCTTTTCGTTCCAGTCGATCTTGCCCTCGGCGAGCGCCAGGTAGTGCTTTTCGAACGCGTGGTCGATGATCATCTGGTCAAAGGCGGGCTGCGTCTGCTTGTCGAGTGAGAACAGCACCACGCCGGTGGTGTCACGGTCCAAGCGGTTGAGCGGCTGCATGTCGGTCGCGGCAAAGCCGTCGCCCATCGCCAGCAGCAGGTCGCTGGCGTAGTCGGTGAGCGTACGCTCGCCGGTGCCATCGCCGTGGACGATCATGCCGGCAGGCTTGTCGATGGCCATGAGCCAGGCGTCGCAGTAGAGGACTTGAGGTTCTTCGTTCACGTGTAAGCCTTTCGGTTAGCTAATTCCCACAAACATGCAGCCCGAGGTCGCCCCGCGCAGGCGGGCGGCCGGCTTGCGGCCGGCTTGAGCCGCCTCGACAGCGCGACGGACGCGAGCGACGGCACGGCCAATCTCATCGGCCTCGAGCAGCGTTCCGTCCACCATGAGACGACGGACGCCGGCGTCGAGCAGCTGTGGTACCTGCGGCGTAAGGTCGATGGGGTAGGCGTCGTACAGGCGTGAGCGGCCGTGGATGTCGGTGCGGACGGGCATGACCTTTCCGTCGATATTCTTGAGCGAGAGTTTGCGGGCACGCAGGCGGCAGTTGGCGCAATCGTGGATACAGCCGTTGGCAACCTGTAGAATGCAATGCTCGCTTGTCATGACGCGCGGACGGCCAAAGACGGTGATGCCCAGAGCCGCGGGCGCGGCGGCGCCGAGCGAGACAATCTCGTCGAGCGTGATCTCGGGCGAGAGCCAAAACGCGCCGGCTCCGCGCTCGGCGAGTGCCTCCATGCAGGGCGCGTTGTGCACCGGCAGGCAAGAGCGAATCTCGGCCGTGGCGCCAACCTGGGCGGCCAGGGCAAGCTCGGAGATATTGCCGACGGCGACGGTGGCCCCGGCATTGATCCAGGGATCGACGCGCTCGTGGTCGACGGCGCGGCAGACCTCGTCGAGTACGGGCACGACGCCCTGCTCAAATGCATCGGCAGGGGAGAGTCCGACAGCCTCGAGCGCGTCGGTGGTCATATAGATGCGCGTGGCGCCCTCGGCGCGAGCTGCCTCGGCGGCTTCGAGCGTGGTGACGGCGGCGCAAATCTGCGGCTCATCGCGGTAATGCTCGGGCATGGCGCGCGTACATTTGTCGAGCACTGGCAACTCGAGTGTTTTCGCGCGCTCCTCGTACGGCGCCAGAATGGCCTCCTCCAATGCTTTACAGGCGGCGGCGCGCACCTTGTGCACGGCGGAGAAGCCCATGCCGCAGCCGGCGTCGAGCGAAACGTCAAAGCTCGCTGCCTCAAAGGGCGAGGAGCCCATGCGGCCCACATGCTCAACCAGGTCTGCCGCCTCGACGGCGCGGGTCTTGGCGGCCTCGACGGTGAAGCCCGTGGCGGCGGCGGTGAGCGTGGGGTTGTCACAGCAGGTGAGCGTCACGGTAAACGGCTCGCCCAGGCGCGCCACGACGGACACATCAACAGCTCGGCGGCGCAGCACATCGCGCTTGAGCGCGGCGCCGGCGGCGTCGATGGCACGCTG
>CABQHR010000280.1 GCA_902463875.1 uncultured Collinsella sp. | reverse complement strand
TACGCTTTCGGGCGCGGACCTTATCCGCGACATCTATGCATACTGCAGCGAGCTCGCCGAGCGCAGCGTCTTTGGCACGGCTGAAGTCAAACCGGGAAATGTCATCAAGCTGGTTCTTAGGCTGTTCCTGATGGATGGCACCACAGATATCAATGCCAAAGTCGGCGAATAGCAGTGGCACCGGGTCGGGAAGACAATCCCGGCCCGGTGCCACCTAATGCCATTTGTTGCCGTTGGCTTTATGCCGCCGCGAACACTCCCAAGCCCGTTCCGATGATGCAGATCGCGAAGATGCCCAAGATGATCCAAATGGTCTTGACGCCCTTTTTGTACAGGGCAACGCAAGCGAACGTTGCCAGCAAGGGCAGCAGACCGGGGAAGATCGAATCGAACAGATCCTGCAGGACAATCTCCGAACCACCCACGTCAAAGGTCAAAGCCGTGGGCAGCGAGACCTGTGCCGCAATCATCGCGCCAATGACGGTCATTCCGAGGACACCGGCAGCATGCGTCATGCGAGACATAAGGTTGCTCTCTTCGGACTGCTGCAAAAACTTGGTTCCCAGGTCGTAACCCAGATGGGCTGCGACAATACGCGTTGCAAAGTTAATCACCGAGTAGATGAGCGCGTACACGATGGGGCCGAGCGGGTTGCCCGTCGAAGCGATGCCGATACCAATGCCGGCGGCAACCACGCGGAACGTACCCCAGTAGAACGAATCGCCGATGCCGGAAAGCGGTCCCATGAGGCCGACCTTCATGGCGTTAATCGAGGACGTGTCGAAGTTCTTATCGGCAGCCGCCTGCTCTTCCATCGAAACCGTTAGGCCGGCTACAAACGGAAGCACATGAGGCGTGATGTTAAAGAACTCGGTATGGCGATCGAGCGCCGCATAGTAATCTTCGTCGTTGGGATAGATCTTTCGCAGGGGCTTCTGGATGGTGTACATAAAGCCCATTGCCATCATCTTGTCGTACGACTGCGAGCACTGGCTCGTAAACTGGCGAAGGAACATGCTCCGATACATATCGGGGGTCATAATCGCGTCCTTCTTGGCCTCTTTGAGGTCGGTGTTCTGGGTAGCCATTAGAAGTCCTCCTCTTCATCTGCAGCAACCGTCTGCGGACCGGACGAACCCTCGCGGAAGGCCAGGAGCAGCGCGACGCAAATGGCAGCTGCGGCGACGCCGATAACGTCCATCTTGAGGTAGATGACCATAATGAATCCCAAGAACAGCCAGGGAAGAAGCTTGTTATCGCCCATGGTCCTGATAAGGAGTGCGAAGCCGATGCAGACCATGACGCCGGATGCAACGTTGAGGCCGTCCATCACAAACTGCGGAATCGCGTTGAGCGCATTGTTGATGAGGTCGGCACCAAAGAACAGCGAGCCAAACACCAGCAGTGCAGACGGAATGCCAATCGACAGCGGCACGATAGTCAGATGGTACAGATTCGCCTTGGCAAGATCGCGATTTGCCAGAGCGGTCTCAATCTTCTTGCAGGCAAAGGCACCCGGAACGGCGTAGCAGAAGTTGCGCCACACCTGAAGGAAGACGGAGACGGGAAGGGCGAGCGCGACGGCAGTTGCCGTGCCCGTACCCGTAATGACGGCAAACGCGCAGCCAAGCACGCCGGAGGCATAGACCTCGGGAGGAACCGCCGCGCCGACCATGATGGCGCCCATGAACATGGACTCCAAAGCAGCGCCGACGATAACGCCCTGCTGGACATCGCCAAGGATCAAGCCGACAAACAGGCTCGTAAACAGCGGACGACCAAGCATCGTAATGCCAAATGCTTGCTCGTCCATAGACGCCATAATGCGACCAGCGCAACTAGGAGGTACTGGGCAACTATTCTGATTAACCCCAGAAATAAGCCTGCAGGCGAGACGTTCAGAACAGCTCGCCTGCAGGCAACAGCAGCAATTTGAAAGGATTAGTAGTTCATCTGGTGGTAGTAGCGACGCGTGGTGAGCGGGTGGTTGCGGACGTGCTCGAGATGGCAGCTCAGGCGCTCGGTGATGGTGTAGGTGACCATCGGGGAGACGATCTTGCGGAACTCGGGGT
>CABQHR010000279.1 GCA_902463875.1 uncultured Collinsella sp. | reverse complement strand
CGTACGCCCGCTCGCGAACGCGTAATTCACCCTTCATAGAGCACATATGTGGGAGACACTTGAGTTTTAGGATTCAAGGGTCTCCCTCTTTTTTGTAGGAGGCGATTCTGTTGTCACAGTTCACCGATATCAGCCGCATTAACGTGTGCGGCGGCGACGGCGGTGCCGGATGCATGTCGTTTAGGCGCGAGGCCTTTGTCCCCAAGGGCGGGCCCGATGGCGGCGACGGCGGTCGTGGCGGCAATGTCGTCATCCAGGCCGATGCTCAGCTGTCTTCGCTGATCGATTACCGCTTTAAGCATCACTTTCGTGCCGAGCGCGGAACGCACGGTCAGGGCGCTCGCCGTAACGGCAAGAGCGGCGAGGACCTCATCTTGAAGGTTCCCATGGGTACCGTGGTGCGCGAGCTCGACCCCGAGACGCAGACCCCGATGTTCGAGATTGCCGACCTGGTGCACGATGGCGAGCGCGTTGTCGTAGCGCCCGGCGGTGCCGGCGGTCTGGGCAATACGCACTTTGTGACGTCGGTGCGCCGCGCGCCCGCATTCGCCCAGCTGGGCGAGCCGGCCGAGGAGCACTGGATTGAGCTCGAGATGAAGCTCATGGCCGATGCCGCGCTCGTGGGCTTTCCCTCGGTCGGCAAGTCCTCGCTCATTGCGCGCATGAGCGCCGCCCGCCCCAAGATCGCCGACTATCCGTTTACCACGCTCGTGCCCAACCTGGGTATGGTGCGTGCCGGCGAGTACTCCTATGTCGTTGCCGACGTCCCCGGCCTTATCGAGGGTGCGAGCGAGGGCAAGGGACTGGGCCATCAGTTCCTGCGCCACATCGAGCGCACGGCACTTATCATGCATGTCGTCGATATGACGGGCGGTTTTGAGGATCGCGATCCGGTTGAGGACTATCGCATCATCAACCGCGAGCTCGAGCAGTATGGCGCCGAGCTCTCGGAGCGCCCGCAGATCGTTGTCGCCAACAAGTGCGATGCGCCGGGCACGGCTGACAAGATTGCCGACCTCAAACGCGCTGCGCTCGACGATGGACATATGTTCTTTGCCGTGTCCGCTGTAACGGGCGCCGGCCTCAACACGCTGATGCTTGCCGTGGGCGAGCAGGTGGCTAAGCTGCGCGCCGAGTTGGCTGTCTCCGATGAGCCGGTCGATCTGCGTGACGATGAGTGGGAGCGCCGTCGCCTGCAGCGTGAGAAGCGTTTCCGTATTGTTCAGGAAGAGCCCCACGCCTTCCGCGTGGTCGGTCGCGCCATCGAGCGCATGGTCATCCAGACCGACTGGGAAAACGAGGAGGCCGTCATCTACCTGCAGCATAAGTTTGCGCGCATGGGTGTTGACGACGCGCTCGAGAAGGCCGGCTGCCGTGCGGGCGACGAGGTCCGCATTTGCCAGCGCGCCTTTGACTTTGAGGGCGCCGAGGACTTCTCGGAGTACGAGGAGGAGCTTGAGGACGAAGGCGGGGACGTTGCCGTTGAGGTCTTTGACGTAGCCGATACTGCGGACGAGGGCGTCGAGGTTGTCGATGCGGCGGACGTCGCGGACGATGTCGAGACCCCGGAGGGCGAGTAAGCTATGTCGCTGCGCGGTGGAATTGGTCTGCCTGAGCTACCTATCAAGGATGGGCAGGAGTTTCGGCTTGGCATTATGGGTGGCACCTTCGACCCGATTCATTACGGGCACTTGGTTACCGCCGAGCAGGCGCGCGAGTCGCTCGACTTGGACGCCGTGCTCTTTATGCCGGCCGGCTCTCCCGCCTTTAAGCTCGACAAACCGGTGACGCCTGCCGAGGACCGTTATGCCATGACGGTCCTCGCCACCGCTGCAAATCCGGCTTTTTTGGCGAGCCGATTCGAGATCGACCGTCCGGGCGTGACCTATACGGCCGATACGCTTCATGCCCTTCGCGACTTTTACCCGCCTCAGGTAAAGCTCTACTTTATTACGGGCGCTGACGCGATTATAGATATTGTGACCTGGCATGATGCCGACCGAATCGCCGAGCTTGCCACGTTTATTGCGGCGACGCGACCGGGCTTTGATATCGATACGGCGCGTGCCCGAATCAAAGAGTCGGG
>CABQHR010000278.1 GCA_902463875.1 uncultured Collinsella sp. | reverse complement strand
CATCGATTTCCGCAAGTTTCTCGGAACTTGCGGCGGCTTTTGCGGCTTCGAGGTTTTTGAGCGCTTCCTGCATGGCTGCATACGCTTTTTCTTTTGCGGCGGCCGCATCTTCCGTCTGCAAGGCAACTGCACCGGTGGGGGAGCTGGTTTCTGCCGCGATCGCCGTTACGGGGGCGATTCCCGCGACAAGTGCCGCGGAAAGGGCGATGCCCACGGTTGCTCGTCTTGCTCTTCTTGCGAGAATGTCGTTCATCTCGGCACCTCATTTCAAGGGTCGGCGACTAACTTGGTAGCACTAATGTAAGTATACCAGGCGATTAACCTGCTCTTGAATCTCGCCAGAAATAACGAGCTGTTTACTCGTCTTTACTCGTCTTTTGGGGTGGCAGTACTATCATGGTTCGAATTGAGTGTGGATGATGATAGGGAGCGCCTTTTTATGATTGAGCTGCTCAGGCGTTTTGGTGGTAAGTTTCGCCGGTATATGGCGATTGGTCCTGCGTGCAAGTTGATCGAAGTGATCTTCGACCTGCTTACGCCACTGGTCATAGCTCAAATGATCGATAAAGGCATCGGCGCACACGACGTGGGTGCCGTCGTCCACTACGGCATGGTGCTCGCCGCCATGGCCGTGATCGGCATCTCGTTTACGCTCGTCTGCCAAAAGATGGCGGCGCTCACCTCGCAGGGCATGGGTACCGACATTCGCGGCGCACTCTACAAGCACATCAACAAGCTGAGCTATGCTGAGCTCGATCGCTTTGGCACGCCGTCGCTCATCACGCGCATTACCAACGACGTCAACCAGGTGCAGCTCGCCGTGGCGTTGGGCGTGCGCATGCTTATCCGCTGGCCCTTCCTGGCGGTGGGCTCCATGGTCGCGGCCCTCGCCATCGACCTTAAGCTTGGCATCATCTTTTTAATCTGCACGCCCGCCATCGGCTTGGTGTTTTGGTTTGTCATGGCGCGCTGCATCCCGTACTACAAGCAGCTGCAGGCAAAGCTCGATCGCATCGCGCTTATTTGCCGCGAGGGACTTTCGGGTGCCCGCGTGGTCCGGGCGTTTGTGCGCGAAGACCACGAGCGTGAGCGTTTTGCCCAGGCGGCCGATGACCAGGCGCGTGTCGCAATCGCGGTGGGCAAGCTTTCGTCGATTCTCAACCCCGTCACGTTTTTGGTGATGAATCTGGGCGTGTGCGCCATCCTGTGGGTGGGCGGCATCCAGGTCAACGTGGGCGAGCTCACGCAGGGCCAGGTCATGGCGTTCGTCAACTACATGACGCAGACCCTGACCTCCATCGTGTATGTCGCCAACCTGGTCGTGGTCTTTACCAAGGCGAGCGCCAGTGCGTCGCGTCTCAACGAGGTGCTCAATTGCGTGCCGAGCATCACCGACGAGGGCAACCAGCCGGTTGCGCTGCCCGAGCCGAGCGCGATGGGCAACGCTGTTCCGGTTCCCGCGCTGAGCTTGAGCCATGCGAGCTTCTCCTTTGGTGCGGGCGCCGCCAACGCCGTCGACGATGTGACCCTGGAGCTGCCGCTGGGCAAAACGCTCGGCATTATCGGCGGCACGGGCAGCGGCAAGTCTACGCTCGTTTCGCTTATCCCGCGCCTGTACGATGCGGGCACCGGCAGCGTGAGCGTGATGGGTGCCGACGTGCGCACTTGGCCGCTCGACCAGCTGCGCCATGTGGTCGCGACCGTTCCGCAGCGCGCGTCGCTCGTGAGCGGTACGATTCGCAGCAACCTGACCTGGCGCGACGAGTCCGCGACCGATGAGGAACTCTGGGCGGCGCTCGATATGGCGCAGGCCAGCGAGTTCGTGCGCAACAAACCGCAGGGGCTCGATGCGCCGGTTGAGGCCGGTGGCAAGAACTTCAGTGGTGGCCAGCGCCAGCGCCTGACCATTGCGCGCGCTCTGGTGGGCTCGCCGCAGATTCTGATCATGGACGACTCCGCCTCGGCACTCGATTTTAAGACCGACGCAGCACTTCGCCACGCCATTCGCGAGCGCAGCGCGCGCGGTGCCGCCGAGGGCGGGCTGCCGCTGACCACGGTCATCGTGAGCCAGCGCGTCTCGACCGTGCG
>CABQHR010000277.1 GCA_902463875.1 uncultured Collinsella sp. | reverse complement strand
ACAGGCCCTTGTAGCACTCGTAGTTGGTGCAGGAGTCGAGCATCTCGTCGTTGACAATCTGGTTGTAGTCGCCGTGAAGCGTCTCGCCGATCAGCGCGAAGTCGGGCTTGAGCTCACGGGTAAAGGAGTGCAGGCGGCGCATAAAGTCGCGGTCGAGCATATAGGCAACGTCCAGGCGCAGGCCGTCGACGCCAAACACGTCAGCCCAACGGCGCACGGACTCGAGCAGGTAATCGACCACAGCGGGATTTTGCAGGTTGAGCTTCACAAGTTCAAAATGGCCTTCCCAACCCTCGTACCAAAAGCCGTCGCCATAGCAGGAGTCGCCGTCAAAGCTAATGTGGAACCAGTCCTTGTACGGCGAGTCCCACTTACGCTCCTGCACATCACGGAAGGCCCAGAAGCCGCGGCCGACGTGGTTAAAGACGGCATCGAGCACCACGCGGATGCCATGGGCATGCAGCGTGTCGCATACGGCGGCAAAGTCGGCATCCCCGCCCAGGCGACGGTCAATATGGCGCAGGCTGCGCGTGTCGTAGCCGTGGCTATCAGACTCGAGCGGCGGGTTGATCAACACAGCGCCAACGCCGAGCTCCTGCAGGTAGTCGGCCCATTGGGCGATCTTCATGATGGGCGCATCGGGGTTGGGCGCTGCGTTGGCAGCCTGGGCGAGCTCATCTTCGGCAACGGGCGCGGCGTTTTCGCGCGGAGCTCCGCAAAAGCCCAGCGGATAGATCTGGTAGAACGTCGTCTCGTATGCCCACATAGCAACCTCCCGGTAAGCCCAACACAACGACATCCATTGTATGCCCAGCAGGGTAGCTATTTTGGGACGGGGCTCTTTTAGCTGCACCAGCCCCTTTCTAAGTTGCGGTGAAATACGGACTGTTTGCCGGGTTTATTGGGCTCAGCAGTCCGTATTTCACCGCAACTGATGAGGGGACGTGATTAGGCGACAGGCTTTGCGCGACGTATGGCCGGGAATAGCACCGTGATGGCGAGAATGACGCCCACGACGGCGATCACCCCGCCTGCGAAGCCAATCCAGGCGATACCGGGACCCGACACCACGACGCCGCCAATCGCGGTGCCCGTGCCGATGCCCAGGTTGAACAGGCCCGAGAAGATCGACATGGCCACGGCCGACGAATCCGCCGGCGTGTACTTGATGAGCTCGGCCTGGAACGCCACGCCAAAGGCCGTGGCGCAGCAGCCCCACAGCGCGCAGACGGCAAGTACCGCCGCGAGAGCCGAAGCCGCCGGAGCCATGAGCAGCAGAGCCGCCGCCACGCCAGAGAGCGTGATTGCCAAAAACGGGAAGCGGTGCCCATCAAACAGGCGGCCGAACAGCCAGCTACCAACCAGGCCAGAACAGCCGAATGTCGTCAGCGTCATGGTGATAGCGCTTGCGTCGACGTGCGCGACCTGCGCCAGGAACGGCTCGATATAGCTGTAACCCGCATAATAGCCGGTTGCCATAAAGACCGTGACCGCGTAGAGCGCGATCAGGAACGGGTTCTTGAGCAGCACGGGCAGCTGTTTGACGGTAAAGCGCTCACCCGCCGGCATAGCCGGGAACACCGCTGCCTGGTACACCACCGCAACGGCAGAAAAAGCCCCGACCACGGCAAACGTCATGCGCCAGCCCACGGCCAGGCCGATGGCGCGGCCGATCGGCAGGCCAAAGATCTGCGCGATGGACGAGCCCGTGGCGATCATGCTGATGGCGAGCGCCCCGTGACGGGTGTCGACCAGGCGCGAGGCCATAATCGAGGCGACTGACCAGAACACGGCGTGCGCGCAGGCGACCACCAGGCGCGCGCAGACCAGGATGGGATATGTCGGTGCCACAGCGGACAGGAACTGGCCCAAGGAGAACACGGCGAGCACGCCGAGCAGCATACGCTTGAACTCGAAGCGCGAAGCGAACACCATAAGCGGCAACGACAGCAGCATGACGCCCCAAGCATAGACCGAGATCATGATGCCAGCCTGGGCCTCGGTAAGCGAGAACGACGCGGCAATGTCGGTCAGCAGGCCGATGGGCATAAACTCCGACGTGTTGAACACGAACGCACAGCAGGTGAGCC
>CABQHR010000276.1 GCA_902463875.1 uncultured Collinsella sp. | reverse complement strand
TGTCGCTGCACTTTGCCAACTCCATCTGGAAGAACAACATGACCGAGGTCATGGCACAGGACCAAACCGACAAGCGCTACTTCGATGAGCTCGTCGACTTTGCCAACGACATCCGCATGCTGGCGCTTCCCGTCAACAAGGAAAAGAACGGCTACCTGCTCAATTCCATGCTGGTGCCATGGCTGCTTTCGGGCCTTGACCTGTATGTCTCGGGCGTGAGCGATCCCAAGAGCATCGACCTCGCGTGGACGCGTGGCACCGGTGCCCCCAAGGGTCCGTTTCGCGTATTCGACACGGTGGGTATCCAGACGGCCTACAACATCGTCATGCAGTATCAGAAGGTGCCGGGCTTGGTGAGCCCGCTGCTCAAAAAAATGATGATGCCCTACAACTTTAAGGCTATGGCGTCCGTCCTCAAGAAAATGCTCGACGAAGGCAAGCTAGGCGAAAGCTCGGGCGAGGGCTTCTTTACGTACTAAAAATGATCTCTTGGGGGTGGAAGCGTTGGGGATCTACGGTAGTATGCGACAAAATCTGAATTGATCGGGCAAAAGCTGTAGCGCGCGTTGACGTTTGACCAATGGAGCGCAAAAATGCACCGTTCGCCGATACTCCTCTCGCGAGTGGTTGCCATATGGTTTGATGTTGGAAACATATGACTGCCGCCGGGCTGCGGGTGACGTTTGCTCTGATATCGGAGGTACCAAGTATGTTTCACGCTCCGTTAAACAAGTATCGGGCTGGTTAATATGGGCCGCCGTACTATCTCGATAACCCTTGCAGTGGTTTGCCTAGCTGTGCTCCTGGGCGCTATGGGGCAGTTCGCTATAAGTCGAGAAACATCCTATATGCAGGAATGTGCTTCCGAAGGCTTCGCCATTGATGGCTACTATCGGGATGACAAAACGAGTCGGGAAACCCTGGCTTTTCTTGAGGAGGACAACTGTCGATGGCAGCTGGTTGACCAAGACGGAATCTGCACAGACGGGCAGTTTAAGCGTACGGATGACCCCAACATTCTGATATTAAAGAATGAAAACGGCGAAATATTCGGTACGGTCCACGTGGCGCATATTTCGCGCCGACGCGATCAGGGCTTGCTCTACCTATTTAGAGATACCAAGGTGACCCGTTTTTATCTGGTGAGCACCGATCCGGCGTTTATGGTGGAGTCTGGCGATGTCGATGTGGACAGTTGATTCACGGCAATAAAACAGCGAGCGGGGCGCAGTCGTGAACTGCGCCCTACATCACGTTACTTCACATCGAACTCCACGCGATCGAGTTCGGGTACGTTGAGGTTGATGAGTTTACGAGCGACGTGGCGGTCGTGTGCCCCAAGCGCCTCGCTTGTCGTCACATGGGCGACAGTCTCGCGCTCGACGATACCCTCCTCCCTGCCTTCGGTGGCCGAGGTCTCGACGGCAACGGTGTAATCCTTAAAGCCCGGCAGCACCGCGGCAAGCTCGCGCGTGGTTTCGGTGACGCCATAGCCGTCCTGCACGCCGGCCTGCGCCGAGCCAATGGATCCCGCGGTCATAACGATGCAGGGGATGGCAAAGATCACCGTGCCCACGATGATGCGGCGGCGCACCTTGCGCGATAGCTCGTCGACCTCGGCATTTTCCTCAGCGGTCACAATGCCGTCGCCGTTGAGGTCACGCTTGAGCGGTACACGTAGAAGAAGCAATACGGCTTCGGCCGCCAGCGCGATAAAGACAACGTTGATGCCAAATTCGTAGAGCGCCGAGAGAAACAGCGACCCGCTCGCGATGGCGATGCCGTAACCCGCCGCGCACAGGGGCGGCATGAGCGCGGTTGCCACGGCCACGCCCGCGATAAGCGTCGCGGGCTCCTGGTCGCGCGAGTTGCCCAGGCCTCCGGCAAAGCCACCCGCGAGCGCGACGGCAAGATCCCAGACGGTGGGTGTCGAGTTGTCGATGATAGCGGCCGTGGTGGTGCCGAGCGGTGAGAGCTTAAAGTACAGCGTGGACGTGATCAGGCAGAAGGCCATCTGCAACGCGAGACCGGCAATGGCCTCGACGGTAATCTCGCGGTCGAGCGTGGCGATGCCATATGCCATGGCAAGG
>CABQHR010000275.1 GCA_902463875.1 uncultured Collinsella sp. | reverse complement strand
TTCGTCGCTATCGGCGCGACCTGCATCGCATTCCGGAGCTCGATTTCGATCTTCCACAGACGATTGCCTATATCGAGGACATATTGGCGCCGCTCGCCTGCGAGGTGACCCATCCGTGTCCCAGCTGCGTCTGCGCTTTCTTCGATGCCGGCACGGGCGCCGCGCATGCCACGGCGATTCGCGCCGACATGGACGCCCTGCCCATCGCGGAGGCAACGGGCGCGGCCTTTGCCTCGACGCATCCCGGTAAGATGCATGCGTGCGGTCACGACGGTCACATGGCCATGGTGCTTGCCGCCGCGACGTATGTCGATCGCACGATTCGTGAGCAGCCGGGTGCCATCAAGCGCAACGTGCTCTTTGTGTTTCAGCCGGCCGAGGAAACGACCGGTGGCGCCAAGACGGTGTGTGAGAGCGGCGTATTCGAGCGCTACGGGGCGGATCGCATCTTTGGCTTCCACGTATGGCCCGATTTGCCCGCCGGCACGTTGGCGAGCTGTCCCGGTCCGCTGCTGGCGCGCTCAAGCGAGACGCACATTCATATCCATGGCGCGAGCATCCATATCGCCAAGACCTATGGTGTGCCGGTTGAGGAATCGCACGATGCCGCGTTAGCGGCAGCGAAGTTTTTGGTTGCCGAGCGCGAGCTGATGGACGAGCTGGGCACCGACGAGCCCTGTATCGGCAAATTTGGCCTGCTGCAGGCTGGTACCGTTTGCAATGCGGTGGCGGGGGAGGCCCATGTGGCCGGCAGTCTGCGTGTGTTTACGGACGACATGTTCGACCGCGCGCGCGAGGGCGTGCGCCGTGTACTCGACGAGGCATGCGCTGCAACGGGCTGCACGTACGATCTCGACTTTGCCGAGGGCTATCCGCCGGTCGATAACGACCCCGAGTTGTTTGCCCACATTGCGCCTGCTCTGCCCGAGTTACAGCTCGTGGATGAGCCGCTGCTGATTGCCGAGGATTTCGCCTTCTATCAGCGCTATCTGCCAGGCGTGTTCTTCTTGCTGGGCACGGGTGTGCCAGAGGGGCAAGAAAACCCGATCGACGCCGATGGCTGCTCCGCCTATGCCACGAGTGCCCTGCATACTGATACCATGCTCTTTGACGAGGAAATCCTACTCAAGGGCCTCGACGTCTACAAACGATTGCTTTTGCTTGCTTAAGTGTCGAAGGATGCCTGTTCTAGAAAACACGAACAGATGTACGGTATAATAGAGATGTAAGTCTATAGAAACGTTTGACGTTATTAACGTAAGGCGATACTATGTTGCGTCGTAACGAGCGCTATCGGGTCTGTTTTGAGTGGAGACAGGGGATGGCTTGGAATGTCGAAATCGTCGATTATTACAAGTGATGAGACTGCGTCCGATTTGTTGTCGCCGGTGACTCCTGGTGAGCTTCTCAAAGAGGAGTTTCTTGTTCCCATGGGCATTTCTCAATATCGCCTTGCGAAAGAGACCGGGATTCCGGCTCAGCGTATCGGGCAGATTGTCTTGGGAAAACGTCGCGTGACGGCCGACACCGACCTCCGTCTTTGCCGTTATTTTGGCCTGACGGATGGTTATTGGCTGCGCGCTCAGGTGGCGTTTGACCTTGAGGCCGAGAAAAGGCGGATTGAACCGGAACTCGATAAGATCGTTCCTGTTCAGCAGGCCATCGCACTGTAGTGCTCAAAGATGATGGGAGTGACGATGGAACGACGCCGACAGTCTGCCGTTTATAGTCCCGGTGGGTGTGGATGTGGCTTGTTGTTGCTTCCGGTTATTGCTGTGAGCATTGGCGTGATGTTTGCGCTTGCCGGGGTGGCAGCAGCGGCACTCGTGTTGCTGATTGTGGCCATTGGCGTGACGGTCTGGCTGTGTCGTTCTCGCGAGCAACGTCGTGCCGATGGTAAGACCAATGTTGGATGGACCATCTTTTTAGTCGTCGCCTACCTATTGAGCATCAGCTATTTAGCCTTCTTTATCCTGTTGCTTGTGAGCACCTTTACCGGGGAATCCGTCACGGTGGGTTGATGCGCTGCCAGCAGACGGTCGTGCAAAGTGCGTTTGCTCGGCGTCTGGATAGCTGCATTGGCCGTTTACCGCAACCT
>CABQHR010000274.1 GCA_902463875.1 uncultured Collinsella sp. | reverse complement strand
TGACGCTCAACAGGTGCGCATCCGGCAGCTTTGCGGTCATGCTCCAGAACGGGAGTGTGATGATACCAGGAGTCATTTCGCCCACGCCGAGCTCCAGCAACAGCACGCGGCCACTGCTGCGCTCGCGCACAAAGCGTTCGTATCGTTCGAGGCTCTCGCGCCATGCTCCGCCTTGCAGAAACGTGTCGTCGCGCACCCACGGCGTAAGCTGCCAGCCGCAGTGCGGGCATCGGGGGATATCTTCGCTGCGGATCTCGAACCCTGCCATGCCGGCGAGCATGCGCTCGACATGGGGACTTGCGTCGAAGAGCTCGTCGCAGCATGGCTGCTTGCACTGAAGGTGTGCGAAGCTTCCCTGATAGTTGCAGACTCTCTCGGCGGGAAACGTCTTTTCGACTTGGGTGTCCACATTGGTGCTCAGTATGAAGTAGTCCTTGTGGCCGATGAGGGATCGCAGGTCGAGATAGGGCTGTGAGGCCGGCTCGCGCAGCATGAAGTCGATGTATCGCGCGTAGTATGCCCATTGCTGCTCGAGACTGGGGTAGAGGTGGTAGAAGCCGTCGAATAGGCTCTTAAAGCCAAATGCCCGCTGCCAGTCATCCATTCCGGCGCGCGCCATGCCCGCGTGGTTGTAATGGTTGAACCCTGCGGCGCTCGACATGCCCGAGCCGATGCCGACGACGATGGTGTCGGCATCGGCAATAAGGCTTCGAAGCTTATCTGCTGCTCTTTCTAGAGACGGCATTGGGCGACCTCCTCAAAAGCCGGTGCCATATCGCCATCAACGAGAATGGTCTCACATGAAGCGTCGGGCGCCATGGCCTGGCTGTAGTTGAACGCGATATAGGTGGCGTGCTTGCAGGCGTTTGCGATTTGAGCAAGCATACGTTTTATGACGCCGTTGCGCAGTCCCACGCCAAGCTCGAGGATAGCAACCCTGTCGTTGCGATGGGCTCGCACAAGGCGCGCAAGCTCTTCGAGCTGGGCCACGGCGATGGCGTCTGGATGAGTGAGACGCAGCTCGTCGATCGACGTGCGCGTGCTCCCCTCCGTCTCGAGCACGCGGTTCTCGTCGAACCCTGCGCGAGCAAAATGCCCGTCGATATTGCAGGTGATCACGAAAGAGTCCGCATGCTCCGTAAGACGCCGCAGCGTGTTCATGAGCGGGCTGGGCTCATATTCGAGATACTCCTTTTGATGGAATCGCTCGGCCCATCGACGTCGTACGTTTGCATCTGGGGAGGCGAGCCCCTGCAGTATGCAGCTGATGACGTCGGCTTGGGCGAGGTCCCCGTACGCCTCCCAAAAATGATCATCGGCGCGGAAGAGGTTGAGCCCCTCCGCCATGTCGAGCCCGTTGCTGGCGCCGATGGCGATCAGATCCGCCTCGGCAAGTGCCCGACCGATGCGAGCGGCCTTTACTGTTTCCATGCGCTACCTTCCCAGCGTCTTGCGCACGTCGGCGAGCACGTCGGCGATGTCGGCGCGGATCGCCATGCCTCGGCCCTCGATCGCACGGGGCAGAAAGCGTGTCTTGTTGTTCACGGCGATGTAGCTCGCCTGCGGCAACTGCGCCGTGAGAGCCCAGAACGGCTCCTGGATAAACGCAGGCGTGATGCGACCCACGCCCAGCTCGAGGAAAAGAATCTTCTGATGCGCGTGCGCGTCAAGCCAGTCGGACGCCTTGCGGTACTGCTCCTCGTAGAGTTCGCCCTGCAAAAAGTTGCCGTAGCCGCGAACCCAGGGGAACGCTTCGGCCCCGCAGTGCGGGCAGCGCGGCACGAGCTCTGTTGGAACCTCTAGGTCGTCTCCCATGGCCTCGATCATGCGGGAGACGGGCTCGGTTGCATCCCATACGTCATCGGTGCAGCAGCGGGAGCATTGGAAGAAGCGGTGGTCGCCCTGGATCTCCGCCACCTTCTCCCAAGGGTAGATCTTTACGAACTGCGTGTCCTGGTTGGTGGTGAGCACAAAGAAGTCCTTCTTAGCAAGGATGGCGTCGAGGTCCTTGTAGGGCTTGCGCAGCGGGGCGTTGAGCGTGGTATCGAGGAAGGTGGCAAGATAGCCCCAGCGCGCCTCGGCGGTAGGCCAGCGATAGA
>CABQHR010000273.1 GCA_902463875.1 uncultured Collinsella sp. | reverse complement strand
CCCATATGGGTATACTCTCGGGGATTCGACTCGATTCGCCCCCGCTGGGGCGTCAAAGGAGACTGCATATGCCCACCACCTCAACCGACCCGCGCGCCGCTGCCGCCGCACTGCTGGTGCCCGGCACTACCTGCCACGGCTTTGCCGTCGAGCGCTGCGAGACCGTGCCCGAGCTCGACTCGGACGCCTACGTGCTGCGCCACACCGTCTCGGGCGCTCGCCTGCTGTACCTTGCGTGCGACGACGAAAACAAGGCCTTTGCCATTGGCTTTAAGACGCCGCCGGCCGATTCCACCGGCGTGTTCCATATTCTTGAGCACTCGGTGCTGTGCGGGTCGGCCAAGTTCCCCGTCAAGGAGCCGTTTGTCGACCTGATCAAGAGCTCCATGCAGACGTTCCTCAACGCCATGACCTACCCCGACAAGACCATCTACCCCGTTTCAACCACCAACGAGCAGGACCTGTACAACCTGATGGACGTGTACCTGGACGCGGTGTTCAACCCGGCCATCTATACCAAGCCCACCATTTTTGAGCAGGAGGGCTGGCACTACGAGCTAGACCTGCCAGAGGGCGCCGAGGGCGAGGGCGACGGCAGCTCCGCGAGCCTGCGCGAGGGCACGCTGCGCTATAACGGCGTGGTGTTCAACGAGATGAAGGGCGCGCTGTCCGATCCCATGAGCGTGCTGGACGACGCCGTCAACGCCGCGCTCTATCCCGACACCGCCTATGCGCACGAAAGTGGCGGCGACCCGCGCGCGATTCCCGCGCTCACCTACGAGCAGTTCCTGGACACGCATGCGCGCCACTACAATCCTTCCAACTCCTACATCACGCTCTACGGCGACCTGGACGTGGACCGCGCACTGGCCTTTTTGGACGAGCGCTATCTGTCGCAGCCGAGTGCCGCGAGCCGCCGCATGGACGCTGCCGTCGCCGCCGGCGAGGACCCGTCCGCGCTGGCGCCCAATCCGCTGGACGTGCAGGCGCCCGTGACCTGCGAGTACAAGCGCGTCGAGATGGCCACCACACCCGAGAACGCCCTGGTGGGCCTGGGCCTGGTGCTGGGCAGCGCGCTCGATCGCAAGCGCACGATCGCGGCGGACATCCTGTTCGAGGCGCTGCTGGGTTCCAACGAAGCACCGGTTAAGAAGGCCATTCTGGCCGCCGGCCTGGGCGGCAACGTGGTGAGCTACACCGCGGCCGAGAGCCTGCAGCCCTACGAGCTCATCATGTTGCAAAACGCGCAGCCCGGCGTGGCGCGCGAGCTGCGCCGCGTGTTCCAGGACGCCTGCCGCGACCTGTGCGAGCATGGCGTTCCGCGCGAGCGCCTGGAGGCCATCATCAGCAGCAACGAGTACGACCTGCGCCAGCGCGACTACGGCATCGCCGACGGCGTGGCCATTGCGTGCGACGCGCTGAGCACGTGGCTCTACGATGACGACGCCGCGACGCTGGCGCTCAAGTACGGCCCGGTGTACGAGGAGCTGCGTGGCGAACTGGACGGCAGCTACTTCGAGGACTTGCTGCGCGAGCTGGTGCTGGAGAACGACCACATGGCGCTCGTCGAGCTGGTGCCGGTGGATGCCGCCAAGGGTGCGGAGAGCGCCGAGGCCGCCGAGCTGGCTACCAAGCGCGATGCCATGACCGATGCCGAGCTGGCCGACGTGGTCGAGCGCACGGCCGCACTGCGTGCCGCGCAGGAGGCCGAGGACACGCCCGAGGCCAAGGCCACGCTGCCGCGTCTGCGTGTGTCCGACATTGGCGAGGCGCGCCCCGAGCCGCCGCTCGTCGTGGACACGACCGCGCCCATCCCCTGCCTGCGCCATGGCATTCCCACCAACCGCTTGGCCTACGCCATGCAGTACTTCGACCTGAGCTGTGTCTCGTTTGAGGACCTGCCCTACGTGACGCTGCTCTGCCGCCTGCTTAAGCAGCTGCCCACGAGCGAGCACTCGGCCGAGGAGCTCGACAACCTGCTCGCCGGCAAGCTGGGCTTTTTGAGCTTTACGACCGAAGCCATGACGCAACCCGACGTGGACGGCGTGCGCCCCTACCTGCTGGTGAGCGCCGGCGCCCTGTCCGAGAAGATCGATGCGCTGGCGAGCCTGCCGCGCGAGGTGTGGTCGAG
>CABQHR010000272.1 GCA_902463875.1 uncultured Collinsella sp. | reverse complement strand
TTGCAATTTCAAAAAGATGATTGAGGCAGAATGTCAATTCTGGTCTAACAGAGCCTTTAGTTTTGGTTGCTCGCACGTCGACCCGCTTGCAGGCGATTCGCGTCGCCAGATGACAATGGATGCCGATCGCAAAATGTATCGCTACAAGCTCATGCACCGCATGCAGCAACCGAAAGACAATGACGTGCCACAACACCCAATCGTCGATCAGCTTCCCTGCAACGACCGGGTGTTCCAAGCGATCTCTATGAGCTCCGAGACGCGCTATCCGTTTATCCTTAACCTCGATACGGGAGAATCGCAATGGTCGGTCAACGCCGTACGCGATTTTGATCTGCCCTCCCAGCACCCTTTTAACTCGGTCGATATGTGGCTTGCTCGCGTCCACCCCGAGGACCGCGACAACGTACGCGCCGAGCTCGACATGGTGATAAACGGCACGTGGCACTTCCACTACATGCAGTACCGCGTTATGGATGCTACCGGAGCGTACGCGCTTTGCGACTGCACGGGCTACCGCTTGGACGGCACCGATACCGAGCCCAACATGTATGTGGGCACTATCATCAACCGAAGCCTAGCAGATACGACCGACTCGGTAACGGGTCTGGGCGATGTCCACGCCCTGGTCAACGCTATTGGAGAGATGCGCCGCGTGCCGCGCGAGGCTGGCTTTATTGCCATTAAGGTCGACGATATCGCCGAGGTCAATGCCCGCTTTGGATTCGACGCAGGCGACCGCGTGCTCGCCGAAAGCGCCGCCTGCCTCATGGATTGTTCGCGCGGCAAGGGCCGCCTGTTCCGCTCAACGGGGCCAACGTTCGTGGCACTCTTCGATGAGCTCGGCCCCGAGGCAATCGACGAGATCGCAAGCGACATCGAACGGTTCCTGGGTTCTCCCGTGCTCATCGGCTCGCTTGAATATCAGCCGCCCATTCGCGTGGCCACGCTCCATCTGGACGCCGTCGATCGACAGCCCGTTTCCATTTTGAACGAGCTCAAAGCGCTACTTGAAGAAGCGCCGCAGGTACCGGGCACCAAACTGGACTAGCACAACGGGGCGCGAGTTGTCAGTTGTCGACCTTGCCCCCCACGTCGTCTCCCCTATCGTGAGATAATCCTCTGCGTACGTCATCGCTAGCAGAGGGAGTTTTTCATGAAGGTTCTTTTGGTCAATGGCAGCCCCAAGGCAAACGGCAACACCGCCCGCGCACTCGCCGAGGTCGCCGAGCAGCTCAACGCCGAGGGTATCGATACCGAGGTGTTTCAGCTAGGCGCTAAGCCCATTCGCGATTGCATCGGTTGCGGCCAGTGTGGCAAACTCGATTGCCGCTGCACCTTTGACGACGACATGGTCAACGAGTTGATTGCCGCCGCCGAGCAGGCAGACGGCTTTGTCTTTGGTTCGCCCGTCTACTACGCGCACCCCAGCGGACGTATCCTCTCTGCCCTCAACCGTGCATTCTATGCTGGCAGCAAGGCCTTTGCGCACAAGCCGGGCGCCGCTGTCGCCGTTGCCCGTCGCGGCGGCACGTCGACCACCTTCGATGTGCTCAACAAGTACTTCACCATCAACCAGATGCCCGTGGTGGCATCCACCTACTGGAACAACGTCTTTGGCGCCATGCCGGGCGAGGCCGCCCAGGACGCCGAGGGCCTTGCCACCATGCGAAACATCGGCAAAAACATGGCCTGGCTCCTGCGTTGCATCGAGGCGGGAAAGGCCGCCGGCATCGAGGCCCCCAAGGCCGATCGCGCCAAGACCAACTTTATTCGATAAGTCCAGCGGTGGTCACCTCGATGTTCTATCAATGTCAGCGAAAAGCCAGCTGATGAGGCAAGGTGCCTTGAAAGAGGAGGGCGCTGGGCTTTTGCCCGCGCCCGACGATTGAAAGGCAGATTGCCCATCAGATGGCTTTGCAGCGTCGAGGTGACCGCCGTTCGTTAGAACGGCGGAACATAGATATGAATATTCAAATTTTCGGCACCAAAAAGTCCTTCGACACCAAGAAGGCCCAGCGCTATTTTAAGGAGCGCCGCATTAAGGTGCAGTTTATTGACCTTAAGGAAAAGGAGATGAGCAAGGGCGAGCTCACGAGCGTGATGCAGGCGGTCGGCGGCATCGACAAGCTGCTCAACC
>CABQHR010000271.1 GCA_902463875.1 uncultured Collinsella sp. | reverse complement strand
CAGCGTCGGCAAGCCTTTCGGCCGTGGCGGCGGTGTCGCAAATGGCAAACGAGCAGGCACCCGATCCGCACACATCTACAGCAACGGTGCCGTCCTGTTTACGCAGCCAATCGAGAACCGTTTGAATCTGCGGCTCCATCTGTGCGGAAATGACACCCAGGTTGTTGTGGATGAGCGCATATGCCGTCTCGGCATCACCGGAACGCAAGGCAGAAGCCATCGCGCCGGGCTTGTCCGCAGGCACCGGGGCCTCGTCAAAACGTCGATAGGCCTCAATTGTCGAAACGCTTGCCTCGCGCGGCTTGACCAGCACGACGGGTGTCGCGGGTAGTGCGGGATACTCGGTTGCCAGCACGTCTCCCCCACCTACGTAGAACGCAGGGCTCGCGTGTAAAAAGAACGGGACGTCAGCACCAATGCCTCGCGCAATATCGTCGAGCGCTGGGTCGGTGCGATCAATGCCCCAGAGCTCCGCCAAGGCGACAATGACCGCGGCCGCATCCGTCGAGGGGCCGCCCAAGCCGGCGCACAATGGGATGCGCTTCTCAATCGTCACGCAGATGTTTGCCTCGCGACCATAATGCTCGGCCATAGCAACCGCAGCCCGATACGCCGTATTCTTTTGCATGGGAAAATCTGATGCCGGAACCGTCTGGACGGTCAGCGCCTGCGCCGGCGTGACCGTCACGGTATCGGAAAGACCGACGGCCGCCATCAGGGAATCGACCCTGTGGTAGCCGCGGTCATCGCGCTCGGTATGAACCCCCAGGTAGAGGTTAATCTTTGCCGGCGCGGAAAGAGTCAGGGACCGATCGGTCACCGTTAATGCTCCTCGAGCTGATTGCCGAGCGGGGTAAAGATATGCTCGCCGCTCTCGGGGTCGAACAGCTCGACCTGACCGGTGAGGACATCGATATACTGGTAGGACTGACGCGACTTGCGACCGCGACGCTCGTCGACCTCGACGATAAAGACGGCGGGGTGGACGCTCTTGATGGTGCCCATGCGCTCGACGACGCGGGTGCGGCCCATGTTGGCCTTCACCTTAACGCGATCGCCCACCATATCGGTCAGCTTCTCGTGGATGTCGTCGACGTGATTGACTTCCATCTCTTCCATGAACAGGGCCTCCAGAAGGTGCAATTCAAAAAGGGGATAATACCCCTAAGATAGACAAAACTCTAATACTATAGCACCCTGTTGCGACCACGCGCAAGTAGCTAATTTGGCTACTTACAGATTGTCGGTATCGAGGACGATGGTGAACGGACCGTCGTTGACCAAGTCGACTTTCATATCGGCGCCAAAGATGCCGTGCGCCACGTGTTCGACATCTTTGCGAACGAGCGTCAAGAAGTACTCGTAGAGCTCGTTGGCAACATCGGGGGCGCCGGCATCGGTAAACGATGGGCGGCGGCCGTGACGGCAATCGGCGAACAGCGTGAACTGCGACACTACGAGAACCTCGCCGTCGACATCGGCAAGTGCCAGGTTGGTCTTGCCGTTCTCGTCCTCGTTAATGCGCAAGCCGCGGAGCTTGCCCCACAGCTTATCAGCCTCGGCGCGCGTGTCGCCGTGGCCCACGCCCAACAGCACCAGATAGCCGCGCCCAATTTTGCCCACGTACTCGCCGTCGACCGTCACGCCGGCGTTGAGCACGCGCTGAACCACCGCACGCACGGCCTACTCCTCGCCCGTCAGTTTGGCGGATAGGTGCTCGAGCGCATGGAATCGATGGCTGATGGCGTTCTTCTCGTCCGCCGTGAGCTCGGCCATAGTCTTGCCCGGCGTATCGACCGGCAGGAACAGCGGGTCGTAGCCAAAGCCGTGATCGCCGCGGCCCTCGTGTGCGATAGTGCCCTCGCAGGCGCCCTCACCATAGGTGACCAGACCATCCGTGTCGATGAGCGCAACGACGCTCATAAAGCGCGCGGTGCGATCCTCGTCGGCCACGCCTTCCAGGTTAACGAGCAGCTTGGCGTTGTTGGCGGCATCGTCGCCATGCACGCCCGCATAGCGCGCGCTATACACACCGGGCTCGCCGTCCAGGGCATCAACGACCAAGCCAGAATCGTCGGCAATGGCCATAAGGCCCGTCTCCTCGACCGCAGCCTGCGCCTTGATGATGGCGTTCTCCAAAAACGTCGTGCCGTTTTCCTCGG
>CABQHR010000270.1 GCA_902463875.1 uncultured Collinsella sp. | reverse complement strand
TCGATTGCGGGAAACAGAATCATCGGCCGGCCCCCTCGACGATGTTGACGAAGTTCTTAAGGATGCGCTGACCAAGCGCGGAGGATTTCTCGGGATGGAACTGGCAGCCCCACACGTTGCCGCGACGCACGATGCACGGGAAACTCCGCGTGTAGTGCGTGCGCGCCAAAACATCAGCGGCATCGGCGTCGTCGGTCACCGCGTAGCTGTGGGTGAAGTACATGTTGGCGCCCTCGGCAAAACCGGCGAGCAACGGATCGGCCGCCCCGGTGGGCGTCATGTGCACCTGGTCCCAGCCCACGTGCGGCACCTTCAGGCGACTCGACTCCAAGCGCGTGCACGAACCGCGCATGATGCCCAGGCCATCGACCCAGGGGCCGCCAGACTGCTCAGGGGCGCTGTCGTCGACAACCACGCCCTCGTCCGCGGGCACGCCCTCGTTGCCGCGCTCAAAAAACAGCTGAAGGCCCAGGCAGATGCCGAGCAGCGGAGTTCCGGCGGCGACGGCGTCGAGCACCGCGTCCGCCTCACCGCTCTGACGCATAAAGGCGATCGCGTCATAGAACGCGCCCACGCCCGGGATGACCAGGCCGTCGGCGCGGCGGATCTGCTCCGGGTCGTCCGACGTGCAGGCAGCGGCACCGGCGCGCGCAAGCCCGCGCACGACGCTCGACAAGTTGCCCTTGTGGTAGTCGACCACCACGATCTTCGGTTCGTCCACGCGACCCTCCCTTTTCCCATTCAAAACCTGCCAAAAAGGGACAGGTTTATTTTGGTCGGTAAAACGTTTACCCACCGCATGAGACAGCATTTCCGCAGATAAAACCTGCCAAAATAAACCTGTCCCTTTTTGGCAGGTTACAGCGAGCCCTTGGTGCTGGGGATGCCTTGCACGCGAGGGTCCAGCTCGCAGGCGTGGCGCATCGTGCGGCCCACGGCCTTAAAGGCGGCCTCGATAATGTGATGCGAGTTACCGCCCGCCAGTTCGCGAACGTGCAGCGTGAGCTTGGCATCGCGCGCGAAGGCGTAGAAGAACTCGACGGCCAGCTCGGTATCAAAGCTGCCCACGCGCTCGGTGGGCACGGGCAGCTCGCAGTAGGCCTGCCCGCGGCCCGAAATATCAACAGCAGCCATCACAAGCGTCTCGTCCATGGCGATCGCCGCGTCGGCAAAGCGCGTAATGCCCGCCTTGTCGCCCAGCGCCTGACAAAACGCCTCGCCCAGCACAATACCCGTGTCCTCGACGGTGTGGTGCGCATCGACCTCCACGTCGCCCACCGCGTGCACCGTCAGATCGAACAGACCATGGCGGCCAAAAGCGTTGAGCATGTGGTCGAAAAACGGCACGCCGGTCGAGATATCGCACACGCCGCTTCCGTCCAGGTCGAGCTTTACGACAATGTCGGTCTCGCCCGTCTTGCGGGTTACCTCGGCATAGCGGTCCATCTACATCTCCTCCTTCACCAGCGCGGCAAACGCGGCCAGCACCTCGTCGTTTTCCTGCGGCGTACCCACAGTGATGCGCAGACAGTCCGCAAGCCCCGGCGCGTAGCTAAAGTCGCGCACCAAAATCGAATACTCGTCGCGCAGACGCTCGCGCACGCGCGTGGCATGCGGCGTGCGCACGAGCACAAAATTCGCCGCGCTCGGCCATGCCTCCACGGGCATGCCATCGGCAGCCATTGCGCGCAGGGCGCACAGCTCGCGCTCGCGCTCGGATGCGATCTGTGCCACCACGGGCGTGTAGGCATCACGGGCACGCACGCAGGCAAGTGCTGCCGCCTGGCTCAGCACGTTAACTGAATAGATCTGGCGAATCGCCGCGAACACGTCGATGACTTCCGGTGCCGCGATCACGTAACCCAGACGCGTACCGGCAGCGCCAAACGCCTTGGACAGCGTATGCAGAATCACCAGGTTGGGATGCTCGGCGATAAGCCCCTGCGCCGTGGTGGCCGCGCCAAACGAATCGTCTGCAAACTCAACGTAGGCCTCGTCGACCATGACCATGCCGGGGCAGGCATCGCACAGCGCCGCAACAAAGTCGAGCGGGGCCACGTCGCCCGTGGGATTGTTGGGCGAGGTCACGATGGCCAGGTTGCACTCGGGCGCCGCGGCGAGCACGGCTGCCTGGGCGAGCTCAAAGCTCGCCGGGTCGCGCCA
>CABQHR010000269.1 GCA_902463875.1 uncultured Collinsella sp. | reverse complement strand
CCTGCAGCAGCACGTTAAAGACATCCGGATGAGCCTTCTCCATCTCGTCGAGCAAAATCACGGAGTACGGACGACGGCGCACGGCCTCGGTAAGCTGGCCGCCCTCGTCGTAACCCACGTATCCCGGAGGCGCACCGATCAGACGTTGGACGCTGAACTTCTCCATGTACTCGGACATGTCGATACGCACGAGCGCACGCTCGTCATCGAACAGGCACTCGGCAAGCGCCTTGGCGAGCTCGGTCTTGCCCACGCCGGTGGGGCCCAGGAAGAAGAAGCTGCCGATGGGCTTGTCCGGATCGGAGAGGCCCGCACGGCTGCGACGCACGGCCGCGGCGACAGCGGAGACCGCCTCGTCCTGGCCGATGACGCGCTTATGCAGCTCGCCCTCCAAGCCCTTCAGCTTGTCGAGCTCGCCCTGCATCATCTTGGAGACGGGCACGCCGGTCCAAGCGCTCACGACCTCAGCGATCTCATCGGAGGTCACCTGTTCGTTGAGGCCCTCGCCGTCCTGCTGCTTTTGCGCCTCGAGCGCAGCCTCGGAATCCTGAATCTGCTGCTGCAGGCCCGGAATCACGGAGTAGCGCAGCTCGGACGCACGGCCCAGGTCGCCATTGCGCGTTGCGCGCTCCTCTTCGCTCTTGGCCTCGTCGAGCTGCCCCTTGAGCTCCTGCACGTGGTCGATAGCGTTCTTCTGGTTGAGCCAGCCGGCCTTTTGCACGTTGAGCTTTTCTTGGACCTCAGCGATCTCTTGGCGCAGAGCCTCCAGACGCTCCTTGGAGGCGTCGTCGGTCTCCTTCATGAGCGCCTGTTCCTCAATCTGCAGCTGAGTGAGCTGACGCGTGGTGGCATCGATCTCGACCGGCATGCTGTCGAGCTCCATGCGCAGGCGGCTTGCGGCCTCATCGACCAAGTCGATGGCCTTGTCGGGCAGGAAGCGGTCGGCAATGTAGCGATCGGAGAGGTCGGCGGCCGCCACGAGCGCGCTATCGGTGATGTGCACGCCGTGGAAGATCTCGTACTTCTCCTTGAGGCCACGCAGGATCGAGATGGTGTCCTCGACGGTAGGCTCGCTCACCATAACGGTCTGGAAACGACGGGCGAGTGCCGCGTCCTTCTCGATGTACTTGCGATACTCGTCGAGCGTAGTCGCGCCGATTGCGTGCAAGTCGCCACGGGCGAGCGCCGGCTTCAGGATGTTGCCGGCATCCATGGAGCCCTCGGTGGCACCCGCGCCCACGATGGTGTGGAGCTCATCGATGAACAGGATGACCTTGCCCTCGGACTTTTGCACTTCCTTGAGCACGGCCTTCAAGCGGTCCTCGAACTCGCCGCGATACTTGGCGCCGGCGACCAGCGCGCTCATGTCGAGCTCGATGAGGTCGCGGTCGCGCAGGGTGCTCGGCACGTCGCCGGCCACGATACGCTGGGCGATGCCCTCGACGATGGCCGTCTTGCCGACGCCCGGCTCGCCGATGAGCACGGGGTTGTTCTTGGTGCGGCGGGACAGAACCTGGATGGTACGGCGGATCTCGTCGGTACGGCCGATGACCGGGTCGAGCTTGCCGGCGCGGGCCAGATCGCAGATGTTGCGACCGTACTGCTCCAGCGCCTCAAACTGGGTCTTGTCCTCGGCAGACGTCACGCGGTCATCACCGCGCAGCTCCTCGTAGACTTGCTCGATGCGCTCCTTGGTGACGCCGGCGTCGCGCAGAACGCGGCCGGCCTCGCCCTTGTCCTCGGCAAGCGCCATCAGCAGATGCTCGGTCACCACAAAGCTGTCGCCCATCTTGGTGGCCTTCTTTTCGGCCTTCTCGATAACGCGGACGAGCTCATTGGACAGGCCCATCTGCTGGCCCTCGCCCGAAACCTTGGGCGCGTGGTCGATGGCTTCTTGTGTGGAGCGTGCGAGCTGGGCCGGATCGGCGCCGATGCGCTCGATGATCACGGAGATATTGCGCTCGCCGGCACCGAGCAGGGCGGATAGCAGGTGAATCGGCTCCACCGCGCCGGCCTGCGCATCGGCAGCCGTGCTCATGGCGGTCTGCAGCGCCTCACGCGACGTCATTGCTAGCTTATCGATTCTCATGGAATCACCTCTCTTGGGGTGGCCGCCCTACGGGGCGGCTTCACGTTGTTCGAGAAGTATTGTTGCCAGCTTTGC
>CABQHR010000268.1 GCA_902463875.1 uncultured Collinsella sp. | reverse complement strand
TCATCGCCAAGACCCCGGCCGCCCGTTGGGGCACGCCCGAGGACCTGAAGGGCCCTGCCGTATTCCTAGCCTCCGACGCCTCGAACTTCGTCAACGGCCACATCCTCTACGTCGACGGCGGCATCCTAGCTTACATCGGCAAGCAGCCCCAGTAGGCTGCGGCCGCGTGAGCCACGCCATCTCGCGGCTCATTCGTCGGGCATGGCCAAAAGGCCTATGCCCTCCTCTTTCGCGGCGAGCTGACGCACCTCACGCGCCCTCGCCGCAACTGCCCACATCGGGTTTCACCCAATCGTTCATTTAGTAGTTGCGGTGAAATAGGGATTGATTTTGGCTTCCATCAGGCAAAACAGTCCGTATTTCACCGCAAGTTAGAAATAGGAAAGGTATTTCGCAATGAAGATCGCTCTCATCAACGAGAACTCCCAGAACTCCAAGAACCCCATGATCGAGGCTGCCCTTAAGAAGGTTGTCGAGCCCATGGGCCACACCGTCTTTAACTACGGTATGTATGCCGATGCCGACTCCAAGCCGCTCACCTACGTTCAGAACGGCATCCTTGCCGCCGTGCTGCTCAACTCCGGCGCTGCCGACTATGTCGTGACCGGCTGCGGCACCGGCGAGGGCGCCATGCTCGCCTGCAACTCCTTCCCCGGCGTGCTCTGCGGCCATGTCGCCGACCCGCTGGATGCCTACACCTTCGCCCAGGTCAACGACGGTAACGCCGTCGCCATGCCCTTCGCCCTCAAGAACGGCTGGGGCCAGGAGCTCAACCTGGAGTACACCTTCGAGAAGCTCTTTGGCTTTGGTTCGGGCAACGGCTATCCTGCCGAGCGTGTTGAGCCCGAGCAGCGCAACAAGAAGATCCTCGACGGCGTCCGCGCTGTGACCATGCGTCCGCTCGTCGACGTCCTGGGCGAGATCGACCAGGATCTGGTCAAGGGCGCCCTGGCTGGTGAGCACTTCCAGGAGTACTTCTTCGCCAACGCCACCGACGAGGCCATCATCGCCAAGGTCAAGGAGCTCCTGGGCCTCTAATCGCACGACCCATCGCATCTAATGCAAGCGGCGGCCGCCCAAACACGGGACGGCCGCCGCTTTTTGCTATCAACTGGTGCAATGGGGTCAGGTTTACATGCACCAAGTTGGTGCAAAGTAACCTGACCCCCATGCACCAAGGGGTTGACTAGAGGGCGCAGGCCACTTTGTAGCCGTCGCCGATGGCGTCGCGGATGTTGCCGCACTTGTTGGCGTCGCCCAGCACGTGGGTGGTAACGCCGGCCGCAGCCAGGTCGTCGGCAAGCTTGGTGTTGGGACGATAGCCCATGGCGAGCACCAGCGTGTCGGCGTCGGCGATGGTGTGGATCTCGCCGTCCTTCTCGTAGCTGATAGTGTCCTCGATGATCTCGGTCACCTTGGCCTCGGTCAGCACGTGGACGCCCTTGGAGAGCATGCGCGTGATAAGTACCGCGCGGCCGGCGCCGCCCTCGTTGGCGGCGAGCGTCTTGGTCATCTCGATGACGGTGACGTCGCGGTTGGCCGGCGACAGGTCGTTGACCAGCGGAGCCAGATAGTCAGCCGTCTCGCAGCCGACGGTGCCGCCGCCCACGATGACGATCTTCTTGCCCGGGAAGGCGTTGCCGCCCAGCAGGTCGTCAGCCGTCATGACCTGCTTAAAGTTCTGCATAAAGGCCGGAGCGATGGGCTCGGCACCATAGGCCAGGACGACCTCGTACCCGGCGTAGTCACGCTGAATGTCCTCGGCAGAAAGCTCGGTACCAAAGACGCACTTCACGCCGGCCTCGGCCAGACGACGGTACTGGTACTTAATCACGCGGGTGAGCTCCTGCTTTGCCGGCGGAACGGCTGCGATGCGCATCTCGCCGCCCGGCTCGTCCTGCTTATCCACGAGCACCACGTTATGGCCGCGCTTGGCGGCAATGTAGGCTGCCTCCATACCCGCGGGACCGGCACCCACAACGAGCACGTTCTTTGCCTCGGCGGCAGGCTCGTAGCCGGCCTCGTCGCGCTCGACATCGGGGTTAACGGTGCAGGAGATGCGCTTGCCGAACATGATGCCGTTCAGGCAGCGCAGGCAGCCGATGCAGGGGCGAATCTCGTCGGCGTTGCCGGCAGCCGCCTTGTTGCAGAACTCGGCATCGCACAGGTTGGCGCGGCCCATCATGCAGATGT
>CABQHR010000267.1 GCA_902463875.1 uncultured Collinsella sp. | reverse complement strand
CGCGGGCAACGTTGATGGCGACAAAGCCGCGCTTGCCGGTCACGCCGGTAATGATAGGCTCCGCCTCACCCTCGTCAGCCGTCTCGCTAATGATGGTGCCGGGGTCCTGCGGCGCATTGGTGTTCTTGATGACCAGCGGAATGCCTGCCTCGCGCACGGGGAACACGGCCTCCTCGTGCAGGACGCTTGCACCCATGTACGAAAGCTCGCGCAGCTCCTCGTAGGTAACGCGCGCAATGGGCTGAGCCTCGGGAACAATACGCGGATCGGCAGAATAGAAGCCCGAAACGTCGGTCCAGTTCTCGTACAGGTCGGCACCAAGGCACTTGGCCAGAATCGAGCCGGAAATATCGCCGCCGCCACGGTCGAGCAGCTTGATCTGCCCCTCACGCGTCGCGCCGTAGAAACCGGGCATAACAAAGCCGCCCTGCTGGCCGTACTCCTGCACCAGCTCGGCGGTGCGGTTCATGCTGAGCGTACCGTCATGATGGAACGCCACGACCGTCGCGGCATCCAGGAACGGCAGGCCCAGGTACTCGGCCATCAGGCGAGCGGTAAAGTACTCGCCGCGGCTTACGAGCTCCTCAGTAGAGTAGCCACCGGAGCGAGCACGCTCGGCAAAGGCCGCAAACTCTTCGCGGATGGGATAGGTGAGCCCCAGCTCGTCAGCGATATCAAAATAGCGCTGGCCGATGTCCTCGAGCAGCTCCTCGCACGACACGTGGTACTTGACGTGCGCGTTGACCAAGTAGAGCAGATCGGTCACCTTGGTGTCGCCCTTAAAACGGCGACCGCAGGCAGAAACCACCACAAAACGGCGGGCCGGATCGGCATCGACGATGGCCTTGATCTTCTTAAAGTGTTCGGCGTCGGCGACCGACGAGCCGCCAAACTTGGCAATCTTAATCATGGGCTGGAGGTTACCTTTCTAAAAAGCCTCTGCGAACCTATTTTGCGCGCTCTGATACCATGGTTTCACCGATTGGGACCAAGGCATCCGAGGAGCAGTGTTATATGGGAACTTATCATAGTACACGAGGACGCACTTTATCGTGCTCAAGTAAGGTGGCAATCCGTACCGGCATCGCTCCCGACGGGGGTTTGTTTGTCTCGGACGAGCTCGGCACCCAGCAGGTCGATATCAGCTCGCTTGCAGATAAATCGTACTTTGAAATCGCTCAAGATGTGTTGGGAATGTTACTGAATGATTACACGACCGAAGAAATATCGGCCTGTGTGAATGAGGCATACCGCGGCACGTTCGCGAGCGAAGAGGTCACGCCGCTCGTCAAACTCGACGCCGCACCGGGCGCTGACGTCCCTCAGACCTATGTGATGGAGCTCTTTGGCGGCCCCACAAGCGCCTTCAAGGACGTCGCCCTGCAGATGCTCCCCCGTCTGATGGCCCGCACTTCCGCCAAGGACGGCGGCGCCGAGCGCATCATGATCGTCACCGCCACGTCGGGCGACACGGGCAAGGCAGCACTCGCCGGCTTTGCCGACGCCCCGGGCACGGGCATCACCGTCTTTTATCCCGAAGGCAAAGTCAGCCGCGTGCAGAATCTGCAGATGTCCACGCAGGAGGGCGATAACGTCGCCGTCTGCGGCATCCGCGGCAACTTCGACGATGCCCAGAGTGCCGTCAAGCGCATCTTTGCCGATAAGGAGCTTGCCGAGCGCCTGGAAGCCGCCGGCACTGTGCTTTCGAGTGCCAACTCCATCAACGTCGGCCGCCTGGTGCCGCAGGTTGTCTACTACTTTGCCGCCTATGCGCAACTGCTGCGCGCCGGCGCTATCGAGGCTGGCGACGCCGTAGAGTTCTGTGTGCCCACCGGCAACTTTGGCGATATCTTGGCCGGCTACTACGCCAAGTGCATGGGTCTGCCCGTCGCCAAGCTCGTCGTGGCGAGCGACAAGAACAACGTGCTTGCCGACTTCCTGACCACCGGCGTTTACGACCGTAACCGCCCGTTCTTCACGACCATCTCGCCGTCGATGGACATCCTTATTAGCTCCAACCTGGAGCGCATGCTCTACTTCTTGTCCGACGGCGACTGCGAGCTCGTTGCCGGCCTTATGGAGCAGCTGGCACAGACTGGTCGCTACGAAGTTCCCGCCGACCTGCTGGCAAAGATTCAGAGCGTCTTTGGTTGCGGTTGGGCCAGCGAGGACGCGGTCCTAACTGCCATCAAGAGCTG
>CABQHR010000266.1 GCA_902463875.1 uncultured Collinsella sp. | reverse complement strand
TTGCTGGCTGCGGGGCGTCGGCGCTCGATTTGTCTGCCGAGGAGGCCGACGTGCTGGAGCGTGGGCTCTCGTCGCTTAACGCTCGCATGCAGGCACACTTCGACCGCGCCCATGCGCTGGCCGAGTATCTGGCCGCCAACGAGATGGTGCGCGACGTGTGCTATCCCGGGTTGAGCTCGCATCCCGACCATTCGGTTGCAACGGGAATCCTCGAGCACGGCTTTGGTCCGGCAGTTGAGTTTGACCTTATCGATCGTAGCGCGGGCGAGCTGTTCGACACATTGCCGGGGGAGTTCCGCACGTCGCCCGCCGGCGGCTCAACAACGCGCCTTTCGGCCCCGCGCGGTAAGCAGGGGAGCGCCATCCGCCTCTTCGCCGGCACCGACGACCCCCTGCAGGTGGCTGCCACTCTCGATAACGCCCTTCGCAAGTAGCTAATCGGGGTCTGTGTCACGAAAACGGCCTATTTACTACGTTTAAGCAATAGGGGTCGACCACACTCGCCTATTTTGAAAATTACCAAGCTGTTTACCAGCGGTTTTATTTTCATAATGTTCGGTATGGTCGTGGGTATTCAACTAAACGTAGTAGATGGGCCCGTTTTGTGGCGCGAGCCTCAACCCGAGGGCGCTGTGGGCTAAAAACCGCCTAAAAGGACTACTCTGCATTGATGCTGGCGATGAGGTCGCTGGCTTTTGAGGCGATGACGTTGTTGATGTCGGCCTGCAGCTCCTCGTACACCGCTATGGCTCGCTCGCCGGCGGGGGTGAGGGTGGATCCGCGGGCGCCGTCGCGCTCGATGAGCTTGCAGCCCAGCTGTCCTTCGGCCTCGTTCACGATGCGCCAGGCCTTGGAATACGCCATGCCCATGCTTTTGGCGGCGCGGTTGAGCGAATGCTCTCGGGCGATGCCCTGCAGCAGCAAGACACAGCCGTGGCCGAACACGCCCGGCAGATCTTTGTCGCACGCTTGAATGACCAACTTTGCCGTCGTCTTGTACTCCATGTGCTCCACGTCTCCCCGCTAAAGTGTTTGCTGGGCAAACGCAAAGCCTGCGTCAAACCCTCGTGTGCTCTTCTTAAATCATGCATTGTAGCAGTCAAAGTGCGTTAAGATACTTCCCCAGTATTGGGCGCCCAAGGTTGGGCTGGGTCCTACGAGGCCTGCAGCCGACCGGTCGCATGGAAAAAGGAGAAACATGGCTACGTTCTTTCCCGGTGAGTCCCACACGTTTTCGGAGTATCTGCTGGTCCCTGGTTACTCGTCCTCGCAGTGCATCCCCAACAACGTCTCTCTTAAGACGCCGCTAACCCGCTTCAAGCGCGGTGAGAAGCCGGCAATCACCCTGAACATCCCCATGGTTTCCGCCATCATGCAGTCCGTCTCGGGCGTCGACATGGGTGTCGCGCTCGCTACCGAGGGTGGCCTGTCCTTCATTTACGGTTCCCAGACCCCCGAGTCCGAGGCCGCTATGGTCAAGGCCGTCAAGGATCACAAGGCCGGCTTTGTTCAGTCCGATTCCACGCTGACCCCCGACATGACCATGGAGCAGGTCATCGAGCTCAAGGAGAAGACCGGTCACTCCACTATGCCGGTCACCGACGACGGCACCCCCAAGGGCAAGCTTCTGGGTATCGTCACCAGCCGTGACTATCGCCCCAGCCGCGATGACCACCAGAAGAAGGTCTCCGAGTTCATGACCCCGCGTGAGCAGCTCATCGTGGGCGACAAGAACATCAGCCTTAAGGTTGCCAACGACGTCATCTGGGACAACAAGCTCAACGCTCTGCCCATCGTCGACGACAACGATCACCTCATGGGCATCGTCTTCCGCAAGGACTACGACAGCCACAAGACCAACCCCAACGAGCTCCTCGATAACGACAAGCGCTACATGGTCGGCGCCGGCATCAACACCCGCGACTATGCCGAGCGTGTGCCGCTGCTCATCGAGGCCGGTGCCGATGTCCTGTGCATCGACTCTTCAGAGGGCTTCAGCGAGTGGCAGAAGCGCACCATCGAGTGGATCCGCGCCAACTACGGCGAGGACGTCAAGGTCGGTGCCGGTAACGTCGTCGACGCCGAGGGCTTCCGCTTCCTGGCCGACTGCGGTGCCGACTTCATCAAGGTCGGTATCGGCGGCGGTTCCATCTGCATCACCCGCGAGACCAAGGGCATCGGCCGCGGCCAGGCCACCGC
>CABQHR010000265.1 GCA_902463875.1 uncultured Collinsella sp. | reverse complement strand
ACCGTGAAAACCAAACAAACCAGATAAACGGCGTGGTATGGCCCCTCAACAAAGCCGCAAGCGGCGCTATGCGGTCGGCGCGTTTCTAAACGTATAGTTACCCGGAGACCGAACGTTGATGTAGGTTACGCCCTCTACCTGCGAAAGAAGTTTGGTCACGACGCGTTCTTTCTTGGCGATATCATCAGAGTCGCCCAGTGAGACCTCAACACCGTTATCGAGATTCGCCGAGATAGCCTCGACCGAAGGTATGGAAATATCCTTGATCTGCGCCAAGAATTCGCCGGAGAAGCCGCGCACATAGTCCAGGCCCGCCTTAACGGCCTTGGAAGAAACCGACTGTCCCGAAACCGGCTCGACATCGGCCGAGACATCGGTGAGCAGCACGGCCCCGTAGTGCTTGGCCAGCGCCAGCGCGGCGTCGATGCCGCTCAGCGTATTGGACCCCTCCCCAGAAGTGACGACATTGCCCTGGTCGTCAACCTCCACCGAGGTCGAAAGCGGCGCGATCCAGGTGTCATCGTCCCCGATGGCCCAGGCAAGATCGTCGGAGCTTATATAGGCAATCGCGGTGACCTTGCGCTCCGTCGGTGTAATGACCAGCGTGTGGGGAAACTGTCGCTGGACGTCCACGCCCGAGACCCACGGGTTTTGCTTAAGGTCCTCGGTGATCTGGTCGGGATTCACGTTAAAGAGCGACGTGTTCTCGGGCAAGTTGATGAGCTGTATGGCATCGTGCTTGGTCACATGCTCACTGCCCTCGATCTGGATGTCGGTAGCAGCGAACAGGCCGGAGTTAATCACAACAATGGCGACGACCGCGAGCACAGCCAACGCGGCCAGAATACCGCCCACAATCTTGCCCTTGCCCTTAACAGCTGTAGCGACGCCTGCAGCTTGAGTCGCAGCGGAGCCGAGCGAGGCCAGCGGTTTAAATACCTTTTTCGCCGAAACAGGCTTGGCAGAGCCGGGGACCGAGGTGAGCGAACGGGGCTTCGCGGTGCCGATGGCGCGGCCCGGACGCGCGGCCTTACTACCCATAGCGGGCTTAGGAGACGCCATGGGCCGAGGCGCGGGACGCGGCGTCTTGCCGGCGACGGGACGAGAGTTCAGCTGAGGCTTGGCACTCGGTCGTTTGACAGGACGCATCGCGCCCGCAGGCTTGGATGGCATAGAGGGCTTACGTTGAGGCTGGGCAGGTGCGCCGGAACGCCCTCCGGCGCGGCGGAAGGTTGGTTTCGATGCTCTAGAAGCCGAGGAATTTAACTTCCGGTCTGAGCTCGATGCCATACGCCTCCCTCACCTTTCCGTGCACATGCCTGATAACCGCGGCCACGTCATCGGCCGAGGCGGTTCCGTTATTAACGATAAAATTAGCGTGTACGGGCGAAACTTCCGCACCGCCAACCGAAAAACCCTTTAATCCACAATCCTCAATCAATTTGCCCACGCTTGCGTCGGGCGGGTTGCGAAAGACCGATCCGCAGGATGCACGGCCCATGGGCTGCGTGCGCTTGCGGCGCGTCAGGTACCGCTCCATGCGCTCGCGAATGTCGGCCTTGGGCGCGGGCTTGAGTTTAAGCACGCACTCGAGAATGATCTCGTTACGCGGCAAGCTGCACTCGCGATACCCCCAAGCGATCTCGGACCCTGCATAGTGCTTAATACCGGACGCCGGATCAAACGTGACCACGTCCTCGATAAGGGAGCCGATCCACTCGGTCCGCGTACCTGCGTTCATGGACACGGCGCCGCCGACCGAACCGGGAATACCGACCGCGAACTCAAGGCCCGAAAGCCCGCGTGACAAGGCGTCGTTGACCAAACGCGCGAACATCACGCCCGCACCAACGGTCAGCGTGCAGCCGTCCTCGGCAACAACCGTGCGCTGAAACTCACGTCCCAGCGAAATAACGGCGCCGCGATAACCGGCATCGGCAACCAACAGGTTGGACCCCTTGCCGATAATCACCCACGGCACCTGCTCGCGGTCAAGCACCGCCACGGCGCGACGCAGGGCATGGTAGCTATGGCACGTCACAAAAAGGTCGGCCTTGCCGCCGATACGATAGCTTGTATGGCGTGCAAGACGTTCGTCCTCGACCACGTCCGTGTCGATCATGCCCGAAAGCGCCATGACGGCGTTAAACAGACCCATAGGTGGTTAAGCGTCTTTCTTGGCAGTCAGATACTCAATGAACTCGGGGCCGACGGTCGTA
>CABQHR010000264.1 GCA_902463875.1 uncultured Collinsella sp. | reverse complement strand
AAAGAGCGGGCGGTAGAGCATCAGATGGTCGACATGGACGAGCCGTTTTTTGGCGTACTTGGCCTTGGGCTGCGGCGTGGGAAAGTTGATGGTTATGGCGTCGAGCTCGCCTGCGGCAAACAGCTGCGGCAGCGATGCGGCGCCTCGGGGCAGGACAAGTGCGTTGGTCAGCTCCTGCTCGCAGATTTTCTGTGCGGCATAGGCGATGCAGATAGGCTCCTGGTCCATGCCGATAAAGAGCGTGTTTGGCTCGCGGGCCGCGCGCTCTACAAGGTACGTTCCCTTGCCACAACCAAGATCCAGATGAAGGTGTTCGAAAGGCTTGCTGCCTGCGGGCGCACAGGCCTCGCGCCAATCTCCGGCATAGGCCTCGGGGTTCGTCTCAATCGCATCGGCGTAGCGCTCCAGGCGCTCCTCGAGCACAAAGTTCTTAGGCGTGCGAACGTGGACGGCTCCCATGAGGCTCCTTAGTCATAAGTATGGAACGCATAGCTGCGCATTCCGTCAATGGGTTGAAAAAGGGTGGGCATAGTTTGCTCGAAAGATACGGTGCGGCTCGGCGGTGAGTCGTCGGTGCCTACAGACGCTTGAGAATCACATAACGGTTGAGCTCGCCGCTGCGACCGTCGGCATGGAAGCGCTCAAGCTCACGCACGGGGACCTCGCCGCTCTTGTAGAACGTACGGACGCCGCGCACCAGGTCGGTGATCTGCTGATCGTCAAAGTGATGGCAATAGCGGTAGGCGTGGCGGTCGTTTTGCCAGCCAATGAGGTGGTCGCCGGCTTCAAACTGCGCGGAATCGTAACCTTCAAACGGCGGGGTGAGCTCGGCGCGGGCTTCGGCGCGAACGGCCTTGCGCGCCATGCGCTCGTCATTCATAAACTCCCAAAAGCTGATGGCGATGATGCCGCCCGGGCGCGTCTGGCGCACCAGGGTGTCGAGCACGCGTACGCGGTACTCGCACGACGGCACGTGGTGCATAAAGCCAAAGCAGACCGAGATATCGGCGAGCGGGGCGTCGAAAAGCACGTCGGGCGTCTCGGCGGGGTTGAGTCTCATGAGGGCGTCGAGCACATCGAGTTCCTGGAAGTGCAGGTTGGGAATGCGCAGCGCGTGGCCATGTGCATCGATGGCCAGGTCTTGGCACGAGTCGACGCCATAGAACTCGAAGGGGCAGCTGGCGTCTGCCGAGGGGTTTGCGCCGTCGACGCCCTTGGCGGCAAGTGCGCCGCCGGCGGCAAAGTTCTCGAACCGCATATTGCCGCAGGCAAGATCGAAGACACGGACGGGATGCTCGATGGTGGCGACGTCGAGCTGTTCGAGCGCGATGTCCATGGTGCGCACCCAGCCGGGCCACGGGGCCTGGCGCGTATCGGAAAAGGAGGCGGAGTGCTCGCGATAGAACGTATTGTTGAGCTGGATGAGCGATGAGGCGAAATCGCGGTTCACGGCGCGGAACTCCCTCCGTTGGCGGTGCGGAATAAATAGTACGACCATACTACCGTTAACGCCGCAACGGGGACAACCAAGCTACGGGTCATTGCTTTGTTTGGACACATTTCCGCAGCTCATATGCACCCGCAACCGCCGGTTGTCAAAAATCTCACTAGAATAGGTGGCATGCTTTTGGCGGTGGCGGATAGATTTTTAACTGTGCAAGGCGCCTTAAGAACAAAAACGGTCCGGCGGCACGGCTGGCATCACATAGGAGGAACCATGAATGTAGAAACTGCGCAGCGGCTCGCCGACCTTCGTCGCAGCAAGGGTTTTAGTCAAGAAGGGCTGGCGCGAAAGCTAGGCCTGTCGCGCCAGGCGGTCAGTAAATGGGAGCGCGCGGAGAGCTCGCCCGATACCGAGAACCTGATCTCGCTCGCCAAGCTCTATGGCGTGAGCCTGGACGAGCTGCTCAATCCGAGCGATGAGATCGAGGACGATATCGAGTTTGAGAACGAGGACCGCGCCCGTCAGCGCGAGGCCGAGGCGGCAGAACGCGCCCGCACCCATGAGGCGGCGGCGCGCGCCACGGAGGCAGCTACGCAGGCGAGTGATGCTGCGGCCAAGGCGGCGCAAGCGGCAAGCTGGAGTGCGCAGGCCGCCAATGCCGCTACGGCGCAGGTGACGAGTGGCGGCGCAGCTGGCTCGACTCCGGTGAAAGGTCCGTTCCAGTCGTTTCCGTATTGGGCCGTGTGCTGGCTGCTGTTCTTTTTGCTGATGTTCCTGTTTGGTG
>CABQHR010000263.1 GCA_902463875.1 uncultured Collinsella sp. | reverse complement strand
AGGCCCGGCGGTGTAGCTTAGCGTCGACGCTTCCAGATAATGCCGAGAATGATGACGATGATGCCGCCGATAAGGCACGTGCCAACTACCGCCAGCGTGCGGTCTCCCGTTGCGGCGAGCTTGCCGGTCGTCTTCTTGGTGATGACCTTCGTGGTCGTCGTGTCCGTCTTAGGCGAGGGCTTAGGCGTCGGGGCCGGTGTGGGCGTGGGGTCCACGGCTGCGGAGCCGAAGCTGATGGTGCCGGCGAGTCCGGCCATCTTGCTCTCCCAGCCGTTTTGCCCAATCAGCGCCCTCAGCGCCGCCTCACACGTGCCCCACTCGGTGCGCTTGGTGGCGTGTGCGAAGGTGGGGAAGTCGGTCGTGTTGGTAATGATGTAGTTGTTGGTGGCGACGGTATAGGTCTTGGTGGGATCGAGCGTGCTGCCGTCCTTGGCGAGTGTGGCACTCACAATGCGCTTGCCTTCGGGCTGCGTCCAATCAATCGTCACGTTGATGCCGCCAAAGGAGAGAACGCTGCCAGAGTCATCGCGCCACTTGTACTTGTCTTGTGCTTCCTGCTCGGTATGGCCGGCTGCCACGTAGGCTTGCTGAAGCTCATAACTGTGATTGCACTCGTCGCTGATCTGCAGCGAGTGCTCGAGCGCTGCGAGGAAGTCCGCACCGGTCATGGTCCAGGTCTCCACGGTGTTGCCGTAGGGCGAGATAGCGATGACGTTGCCTGCGGTCACATCGCCTGCAGCGATGCCGCCGCGGATGCCACCCGCGTTCTCGATGGCAAGGTCTGCGCCCGTCAGGTCAAGATAGGAGCCGCAGATCACATGGCCGATGGTCTGGGCCTTGGTGGTGTCGCCCTCCTTGCTGGGGCGGAAATCGGTGGTGCGCACCATCTCCCAGCCGTGCGTGCCAGATGCGTTCTCGCCGTAGAAATAATTGGTAGAGCTCGTGCCGAGCACCTCGCTCGATGCGGCGCTAAAGGCATCGTCGAGCGGCTTGATCTTGTTGTCGAGGACTTCATCAAGGATGCTCTGATAGGTGGAGCCCTTGTTGGGGCCGGTCAAAAGAACGTTTACGTCCTTGGCGGTATAGAGCTTCTCGTCGCTTTTGCCTGCGTATGCCGCCACCGTGTCATCGTCGGTGCTTTCGGTGCCCTTGGTGTCGTACTCGTAGGGGACGGAAAGCAGTCCCACTTCGGCAAAGGCACTGCCCGCCTCGACAACGTGGATTGTCTTGCCGTCGGCTCCCGTCACCTTCTCGTTAAGGTTGATGTGCTCGTGGCCTGCGATGAGGGCATCGACGCCACGGAGCCGCGTGGCAAAGGTCTTGGCGTCGAGCGTGTGCGCGATACACACAACAACATCGCAGCCCTCCTTGCGCAGCTGCTCTGCCTCGGCATTGATGGCGTTCGCGGCACTCGAGAAGCTGGTGCCCGCGACCAGGTCCGCGCGCAGCGAGGAACCTAGCGACTCATCCATGGCTCCGACGATGCCGACCTTGATCTGGTAGTTAAACGTGGAACTGCCCTCGCCGTCCTTCCAAGTGCGGTTGAGCGTCTTGGTGATGCTCGAGCTCCATACGCCGTTCGAGGACGTTGCATTCGCGCAAAGCATGGCGAAGGGCGTGCTGGTGGTGCTGGAGCCGGTCATGGTGCGAAGCTTGTCCGCGCCATAGCTCCAGTCGTGGTTGCCTGGCGTGGTCGCGTCGTAGCCGTCGGCGTAGAAGGTGTCCATGAGCTCGGCGATGCTCTTGCCCTCGCTCATGGTGGCAAAGGACTGCCCGTGGAAGGTATCGCCCGCATCGAGCAAAAGATCGGGGGCGCTGCTTTGGGCGCTATAGAGAACCGCCAGTCCGTCAAAGCCCACAGTGCCGGTGCCCTTGCTTGCGTTGTAGCTGTACTTGTAGCTGCCGTGGATATCGTTGGTGTGCATGACGGCCACGGAGCCGTCAATAGCGGCGGGCAGGTTCCCCGCGAAAGCGAGGCTTGGGATGCCTGCGAGCGAGCCGGCAAACAACGCGGCGGCTAACGCAAGGCGGGGGAGTCTTTTCATGGCAGTTTCCTTAGTCCTTAGCCAGAAAGTCTGGTTGAATATCGGATTATCGACATAATATGCGAAAACCGCCGCAAGGGCGTCTGTCCCTTTGCGGCGGTTTTGACGTTTGCGCAGATAAAACCTGCCAAAATAAACCTGTCCCTTATTGGCAGGTTTTAGCTCAGCAGCATGCGGTCGTTGGCGAGCTCGCCGCCCGAGACCTCCTCGAAC
>CABQHR010000262.1 GCA_902463875.1 uncultured Collinsella sp. | reverse complement strand
TGCAAGAGCTCGACAAGCTAAGGTGATTCCATGTCCAACATTACCGTCAACATAAAGCGTCTCGATCCCACCGTCGAGCTTCCCAAATACGCCCATCCCACTGATGCCGGCTTGGATTTGCGCTCCAACGAGGACTGCGTCCTGAAGCCCTTCGAACGCCGTCTGGTCTCTACGGGGCTGGCCATCGCCCTGCCCGATGGCTACGCCGGCTTCGTCCAGCCCCGCAGCGGCTTGGCCATCAAGCAGGGCCTGTCTATAGTCAATACGCCGGGCCTCATCGACGCCCACTACCGAGGAGAACTCAAGGTTATCCTCATCAACCTGGATCCCACCAACGACATCCAAATCAACAAAGGCGACCGCATAGCCCAACTCGTCATCCAAGAAGTCCCCACGGTCAACCTCATAGAGGTAGATGAACTAGACGAAACCGACCGAGGCAAAGGAGGCTTCGGCTCCAGCGGCATCGCCTAGGGCGCTCGTATCCCTCCCGCCCGGGGCTTACCTATATCATTCCATGCTCAAACATTCTCGCTTCGCTCGCTGCGAAACTGCGCGTGGAACGATATAGGTAAGCCCCGGGCGGGCGGCTACTCGCTTGAAACAATATTTACTTTTCTAGTAAGTCGATGCGATGAAGGGACGCCTCCTTTGTCGCATCGACTTACTGTATTTATATTTTCTGGTTCCCCTTTGCAGATTCTACTGGTGGGGAATCTGGTATAGCCGCTGGTACGTTAACGCAGCTTACCTGTGGGAGGGCCCTATATATCGTCCCGCGCGCAGTTTCGCAGCAACGCGAGAATGTTTGAGCACGGGATGATATATAGGGCCCTCCCACAGGCAAGCGGACAGTCCGAAGCTAGCGGATATGCGCGGGTTTTCCGCCCCAGTAGAAGCGGCAGAAGGCTCTTTTACGCTTTTGGGGTTTGCCTACGAGCTCTATGGTGGCGATGGCGATGTCTTCGGCTGCGTGGGGGCGGCGTAGTACTTCGCCGTTGATGAGTAGCGCTTTGAGTGATTCGGGATGGTCGTGCAAGTGACGTAGGGTAACGATGAGTTCTCGTGCCGTGGTGACGTGCATGCTGGCTCCCGTGCCGGTGAGCATCGTGGTGTTGGCCTTTTCCTGGCCATAGGACTTGCCCAGCAAGATCATCGGCAGGTGTGCGCACAGGCATTCGGTGACGGTGAGTCCGCCCGATTTGAGGATTGCCAGGTCGCACCCGTGCATGAGGGCCGCCATGTCGTCGACATAGTCCAACACCGTGACGTTCTCGAGCTTCATGGCATCGAAGAGCGTCTTCAGCCGGGTGGCATACTCCACGTCTTTGCCCGGCAAAAAGATAAAGTGCATGTCCTCGAAACTGCGCAGGAAGGGGAGGGTGCGGTCCATCTCCGCGCGAAAGCGGACGTAAGGCTGAGGCAAGCTGGCACCGGCCATTACCAGCACGACGGTCTTGTCGGTGGGGAGGTTGAACTTGGCTAGCTCTTCCTCGCGATCGTAATCCGTGTCGAATCCGGCGCGAATAGGAATGCCGGTAATGCGAATCTTTGCCTCGGGCACCTTGCGCGGACGCAGCGTTTCGGCCATAAATTCGTTGGCAACACAGAATAGATCGGTGTCCTTGTGGGGCCACCAGCCCTCGACTTCGTAGTCGGTCGGCACGCAGATGACCGGATAATCGATACCCGTAATTACGCGGGCGCCCACGGCAACATTGGCTGCTGTGATGTGCGTTGCGACCACAGCTATGGGCCTGCGGCTACGAATATATTCGTTGAAGGCGGGGAACATAATTCGCGACCATGCCGTTCCGCCACCCCAGAGCAGATGTCCCGTAAGCGTATATCGCCAGGTCAGGTCGTAAATGGGGCGCGTGGCTCCCGTAAAAGAAGCCGCGGTTTTATTGCCGTCGAATTTAATACGTCCAAAATCAAGGATATCGAGTACTTCAATCTCAACGTCCTCGGGGATGCCATTGGTGCCGCGGATGAGGTCGAATGCCTGCGCAATCGCATTTGCGGCGGCCTTGTGGCCCGAGCCGACCGAGGCGTGCACGATGGTCACGAGAGGTTTTTGCTGAGCCAAGAGCGTAGTTTTCTTCGATTGGGGAGTGCTGAGCGTAAGCAGGGGAGCGTCGTCGCTCGTCTGCGTCTGATCCATCGATAACTCCCCTTCGACGTTGTAACACGGATTTATCATTGTAGTGCATGAGTGTCACGTTCACGTAAATTTGGGTATGAGCGCAAAGAACGACAACGTTT
>CABQHR010000261.1 GCA_902463875.1 uncultured Collinsella sp. | reverse complement strand
GCTTGGGCGGGTCCCCGTACTTAGTTTCCAAAATCATCCCGCAGCGCGAAGGCCCCCGTTGCCAACGCTTCATAGAAGCGAGGCAACGGGGGCCTTCATGCGCGAGGACGTTTTGGAAACTAAGTACGGGGACCCGCCCAAGCCGTCCGGTGGGATCAGAGTACCCTTGCTGTCACTCTGCTTTGCCCACAGAGTTGAGGTTGGTCATGCGGATCTTAACCAGCTCGGTGATCTCACGCATACCCTCCTTGGCCGGCTTCTTGGGATCGAAGCAGGCAGGGTTCTCGGCCATGTAGGCCATGAAGCCCTTGGTGTAGGCCTGACGCAGCTCGGTGGCGTAGTTAACCTTGCAGATGCCGTTCTTCACAGCCTCGGCAACCTGCTCATCGGGCACACCGGAGGTGCCGTGCAGAACCAGCGGCACGTCGACGGCGTCGCGGATGGCCTTGACCACGGACTGCTCGATGTGCGGATCGCTCGTGTACACACCGTGGCTGGTGCCAACGCCAATAGCCAGCGAGGTGCAGCCGGTGCGCTCGACGAACTCCTTGGCCTCGGCCGGATCGGTGTAGGGGCTCTCGCCCTCAACCGCGGGACCGTCGTCCTCCTTGCCGCCAACCTTACCGAGCTCAGCCTCGACGGGCACGCCCATGGCGCGGCCAGCGTCGGCGACGGACTTGGTCAGGGCGATGTTGTCCTCGAAGGACTCGTGCGAACCGTCGATCATGACGGAGGTGTAGCCAGTGCGGAAGGCCTGCATGCAGCGGTCATAGCCATCGCCGTGATCGAGGTGCAGAGCGACGGGCACGGAAGCGCGCTCGGCGGCAGCCTTGACCATGCCGTAGAAGTAATCCAGGCCAGCGGTCTTGATGGTGCCCGGGGTGGTCTGCATGATGACGGGGGACTTGGTCTCCTCGGCAGCGGCCAGAACGGCCATAACAAACTCGAGGTTCTCGACGTTGAACGCGCCGACGGCGTAGTGGCCGGCCTGAGCGTCCTTGAGCATCTTTTCGGTGGTAACAAGTGCCATGAGCGTTTGCTCCTCTCCCTCGCCCGCATCTGGACATCGGGCGTAGTTGTTCACAAGGCGTTTTACCTTGCGTTTTGCTGCGCTCATTGTATGAAATTCGGCGGGTATGCATGTGCGAGATGTTGTCGTCGCGCGAGGTCGAGCCTTCATTTTTGAAAAGCAAACGGAAGGGTTTTGTGCCGAGCGCATGCATTCGATATTGAGTTTTGAGCCTTGAGTGTCTTTCTTTTATAGAAAAGATAAGTAATCGAAAGGTGTTTTCTTACTCAAAAAGAAAATGAACGAAAATAGAGTCAACACAATTCCTGCAAATTTAGCCGAGAATGGAGCAAACATGGCCCAAGCTACCAACCGTGCTTTTGCCGACGAGCGCCGTACCGCCATTATGGAAATACTCGAGCATAATGCCTCGGTGCAGGTAGCAGAAATCGCCCAGACCTTTGGCGTGTCCTCCGTCACCGCCCGCGCCGACCTGGACGCTCTCGCCGAAGCGGGCAAGCTGCGCCGCACACATGGTGGTGCCGTATCGCTCCACAAGCGCTTGACCGTCTCCACGCAGGATCGCCGCATTAACGTCAACGTTGCCGCCAAACAGGCCATCGCGCAAAGCGCCATCGAACTCGTCAGCGACGGTGACACCTTGCTTGTCGACTCGGGCACCACCGCGCTCGAATTTGTCCGCCTGCTCGACCAGCGCGACGGCATCACCGTTATCACGGCCGACATTACCATCGCCGATTACATCGACGAGAGCATGCCCTCGGTCGACGTCGTCATGCTGGGCGGCGCGCTGCGCAAGGGCCACCGCTATCTGTACGGTCCGCTCACCATGCAGGCGCTCCAAATGGTCCATGCCGACCTTGCCGTCATGTGCCCTGGAGCTTTTGTTCCCGGCTGCGGCTTTACGACCGACTTTCCGCAGATGGCCGAGACCAAAACAGCCATGATCTCCGCCGCCCGTCAAGGCGTTGCCCTCATGGATGCCAGCAAGGTCAACGGACGTGGCATGTACCGCTTTGCCGAGCTGACCGACGTCAACGCCATCGTGATGGACTGTGACCCCGATGGCTCCGTCGCCACCTCAATCGCCGAGACCACCGACGCCGGCGTCCCAACCCTCGTCCTCGCCAGCTCCTAAAAATAAAAACCACCACAAAGGGGACAGTGAACTGCCTCCCATTTCTTGGACATCGGGAAATGGGAGGTTTTCCATGAGTATAGACCTCAGGGTGAAGCACGACCTGGAGTC
>CABQHR010000260.1 GCA_902463875.1 uncultured Collinsella sp. | reverse complement strand
CGTGCAGGGTCTCACCACCCTTAAGGTCTACCAGGCCGATCGCAGCTGGCACGAGTGCATCAACGCCGAGTCCGAGCGTTTCCGCACAGCGACCATGCGCCTGCTGGTAATGCAGCTGCGCTCCATTTGCGTTATGGACCTGGTCGTCTACATGGGCGCCGCGCTCGGCATTATCGTGGCGGCGCTGCAACTTGCCAGCGGCAAGATCGGCTTTGAGGCCGCTTTCCTCATCGTCTTTTTGTCGCAGGAGTTCTTTTTGCCCATGCGCCGCCTAGGGTCGCTGTTTCACACGGCCATGAACGGCATGGCCGCCTCGCGCCGCATGTTCAGCATTTTGGATGCGCCCGAGCCCGAGCGCGGCAATGTTGAGCTTGACGGCCGCGGCGATATCGAACTTTCCGGCGTGGGCTATGCCTACGGCGACCGTACCGTGCTGGACGGCGCCGACGCGACCATCGCGCGCGGTTCGCTCGTGGCGCTCGTGGGCGAAAGCGGTGGCGGCAAGTCCACGCTCGCGGGGATCATCGCAGGCCGCAAGGATGCCTACCGGGGCAACGTTCGCATCGGCGGCGTTGAGCTGCGCGACGCCACGGCTGCCTCGCTTATGCGCGCTGTGACCCTGGTGCCCACCAACGGCTATCTGTTCGCCGGCACCCTGCGCGACAACCTGCTGCTCGCCCAGCCCAACGCCACCGATACCGAGCTTTTGCGCGCGCTCGACCGCACGCGCGTGGCGGCCTTTGTGCAGGCCAACGGCGGGCTCGACATGGTGATTAACGAGGGCGGCACCAATCTTTCGGGCGGCCAGCGCCAGCGCGTGTGCATGGCCCGCGCCCTGCTGCACGACTCGCCGATCTATGTCTTTGACGAGGCGACGAGCAATGTGGACGCCGCAAGCGAGGCCGCGATCGGCGAGGTCATCGCGTCGCTTGCCGGCGGGCGCACTGTAATTGTGGTGGCACACCGCCTGTCGACGATCGTGGACGCCGACCAGATTCTGGTGCTGGAGCGTGGCCGTATTGCCGAGCGCGGGACTCACGGCGAGCTCTTGGCCACCGCGGGCGCCTATGCGCGCATGTGGAACAGCCAGGAGCAGCTCTCGGCATATGCGTATGCGGAGGGTGATGCCGAGGATGCCGACGCGGTTGAAGCTGTTGACGGCAGCGCTGCCTGTACCGATGGCCTCAACGGTGCTGGCTCGTCTCCCGCTGCCGTGGCGCCTGACTCCGGCCGCATCCGTCGCTCGGCGCCGTCCATCATGTGGCGCATGATGGGGCTCGTGCGCCCGCTTGCCGGCTGGCTTGTACTGGCCGTCGCGCTCGGCAGCATCGGCATGCTTACCGCCGCGTTTGTTCCGGCGCTGGGCGCCTTTGGACTTATGTCGGCCCTAGGCCACAACGCCCTGGGGTTGGGCCTGGTCGCCGCATGTGTGGCTTGCGCCGTCTGCGGCATCGCGCGCGGACCGCTCCACTACGGCGAGCAGCTCTGCAACCACTACATCGCCTTCCGCCTGCTCGCGCATATCCGTGACCTGGTGTTTGGCGCCCTGCGCCGGCTCGCCCCCGCCAAGCTCGAGGGCCGCGGCAAGGGCGAACTCGTGAGCCTCGTTACCTCGGACATCGAGCTGCTCGAGGTCTTCTACGCGCACACCATCTCGCCAATCGCCATCGCCTTGGTCTGCACCGTGGTGTTTGAGGGCTTTTTGCTGGCCGTGAGCCCCAAGCTCGCCGGCATCGCGCTTGTGGCCTATGCGGTCCTGGGCATACTGCTGCCCCTGGTCTCGGCCAAGGCATGCGGCACCACCGGTCGCCAGAGCCGCGAGGGCGCAGGCAAACTGGGCGCCTTTGTGCTCGATAGCCTGCGAGGCGCGTCCGAGACCATCCAGTTTGCCGGGGACACCGATCGCAGCCGCGCCCTGGGCGAGCTGACCGAGCAGGTCGGCGCCGTGGACGCACGCCTCAAACGCCGCCAGGCCGCCAGCGAGGCTGTGGCCGACGCGCTAATCCTTGTGACCAATCTGGTAATGCTCGGGCGTGCCCTGCAGCTGGTGGCCGCGGGCACGATCGACATCGCCGCGGCATTCGTCGCCGTCTTTACATTTGTGTCATCCTTTGGCTCGGTGATGGCCGTGAGCCGCCTGGGCGCCTCGCTGCAGGAGACGCTCGCCTCGGGCGCACGCGTACTCGATTTGCTCGACGAGCAACCCCAGTGCGCCGAGGTCGCCGACGGACAGGACGTTGAGTTTGCCGGCGCCGCAGCCGAGCATGTGAGCTTTAGCTATG
>CABQHR010000259.1 GCA_902463875.1 uncultured Collinsella sp. | reverse complement strand
CCGTGATGCGCGTGTCGCCGCTCAAGCCGCTGCGCGTCTTTGGCGACCTGTATGTTCAGGTCTTCCGTAACATCCCCGGCATCGCGCTGCTTATCATCGTCGTCTATGCGCTGCCACCGCTCAAGGTCGTTCTGCCCTACCGCACCTGCGTTATCGTCGCCACGGTCCTTTTGGGCTCGGCCTTTGGCTCCGAGAACTTTATGAGCGGCATCAACACCGTCGGCGTCGGCCAGGTGGAAGCCGCCCGCTCACTGGGCATGAGCTTCAGCCGTATCCTCGCCAAGATCGTGATTCCGCAGGCGCTGCGCTCGAGCGTGCTGCCCATGACCAACCTCTTTATCGCCGTCATGCTCACCACCGCGCTCGGCAGTCAGGTGCCACTTAAACCGCAGGAGCTCACCGGCGTGGTGAGCTACATCAACACGCGCTCGCTTGGCGGCGTCGCCGCGTTCTTTATCTCGGCGCTCGGCTACCTGGGCACGGCCTTTGTGGTGAGCCACATTGGCAACTACATCGATAAGAAGGTGAGGATCCTCCGATGAGCAAGCATTCCTCTCCCGCGCTCACCATGCGCGATGCGCTCTACGAGGCTCCCGGCCCCAAGATGCGCGCCAAGATTCGCATCGGCACCGCCATCTCGCTCGTTGCCGTGGTCGCACTCGTCGCCCTCGTGCTGCAGCGCTTTTATGTGACCGGTCAGCTTTCGGTCCATTACTGGTACTTCTTTACGCACCTCACCACCTGGAAGTTCTTGCTTGCCGGCTTTGAGGGCACCGTTAAGGTTGCACTCACCGCCGGCGCCATCGCACTGGTTCTGGGCCTCGCCCTTATGCTCGGCCGCACGAGCGACATCAAGCCGCTACAGCTGGTCTGCCGCGTGCTCACCGACTTCTTCCGCGGCGTACCGAGCCTGCTGTTCATCTACTTCTTCTTTTTGGTGCTGCCCCAGTACAAGATCGCGCTGCCGTCGTTTTGGATGCTCACGCTGCCCGTCGCCCTCGCCGCAGCCGGCGTACTGGCCGAGATCTTCCGCGCCGGCGTCAACGCCGTACCGCGCGGCCAGGTCGAGGCAGCCCAGGCGCTCGGCCTCTCCAAGGCCAAAATCACCTTTAAAATCGTGCTGCCCCAGGCGATTCGGTTTATCATCCCGTCGCTGATCTCGCAGCTCGTAGTCGTGGTCAAGGACACCACCGTCGCCTACGTGGTGAGCTACCCCGACCTGATGCAAAACGCCCGCGTGCTTATCACCAACTACGACGCCCTCGTGTCGGTCTACCTGGTGATCGCGGTCATCTACATCCTCATCAATGTCGCGATTAACAAGGCCGCCGTCTACGTTTCGCACAAGACCGGCGCGACCATCATCCGCTAACGATTTACGATTTCTAGGAATAAGGAGCCGAGCATTATGGCACAGAGCACTTCCGCTTCCGGCAACCAGCCGCTGATCGAGCTCAAGCATGTCGATAAGCACTACGGCGATCTGCATGTCCTCAATGACATCAACCTCTCGGTCGACCGCGGCGAGGTCGTTGTCGTGATTGGCCCCTCGGGTTCGGGCAAATCGACCATGTGCCGTACCATCAACCGCCTGGAGACTATCGACTCGGGTGAAATCCTCATCGAGGGCGAGCCCTTGCCGCAGGAAGGCAAAGACCTTGCCCGCATGCGTGCCGAGCTGGGCATGGTGTTCCAACAGTTCAACCTGTTTGCACATATGACGGTACTGCAGAACGTCATGCTGGGACCGGTCGATGTGCTGGGCGTGTCCAAGGAGGAGGCTCGTGAGCTCGCCATGGACCTGCTGAGCCGCGTAGGCGTGGCCGAGCAGGCCGACAAGGTACCCGCACAGCTTTCGGGCGGCCAGCAGCAGCGCGTGGCCATCGCCCGTTCTCTTGCCATGCAGCCCAAGGCCATGCTCTTCGATGAGCCCACGAGTGCCCTTGACCCCGAGATGATCAATGAGGTGCTCGAGGTCATGGTGCGCTTGGCGCAGCAGGGCATGACGATGATCGTCATTACGCACGAGATGAACTTTGCCCGCCGCGTGGCCGACCGTGTCGTGTTTATGGCCGATGGCCAGATCGTGGAAACCGGCACGCCCGACGGGTTCTTCGACCACCCCCAGACCAAGCGCGCCCAGGACTTCCTCAACTCCATCAAGGGCCACTAGCCAGCCACCCCGTGGGACAAATCCATTGAAAGTGTTGTCCTACGACGTCTCTCATGCGCCCTGTCACCTTTAGATTCGAAAGTTACACCTATGATCGGAACTCGCACTTCATCGTCCTATACCCCGC
>CABQHR010000258.1 GCA_902463875.1 uncultured Collinsella sp. | reverse complement strand
ACCTATGACGTTCTGATTCGTAGTCAGACCCTCTATCCAGCTGAGGTAACGCCGCAGCGCAAGACATATAAAACCACTTTAGCTTATTGGAGTCAAGCACAATCTCAAACTTTTTTGTGGAACGCAGTTTTGTCATGCTGCTCCGCATATACCGCCGTTCCCCGTACGATCGATTGGCTTTTCGATCACGTCAAACTTAGCATCAAGTTCCCTCAGGAGCGATCTCACCCGCTGGGCACAATCATAATCGGCAAACGAGATACTCAACATGCGAGCAACTTGGTTAGATGTCCGGACCCCATAGAAATGCTCCAGGGCCACAAGCCCCTCGTGCGCCACAAACGTCTCAACCACATGCGGCGACTCCTCGTAGCACCATTGGGCCAACGGACCCTCGCTCGTCTGTCGAACCACCAGGCCACCCATGCCAGACGGCTCACACGTTACAAGCAGGTACTCCCCGCCCTCATCGCTCTCAAACAAAACCACCCGATCATCAAACAGCTCCATCGCGTCCCCTTTCTCTCGCTCTTATTTAGCAAAAGCATAGCAGGTAGATTGCTGTATACAGAACAGTTGTTCGTGTGTTTTCTATTGAGCTGTCCGCACGGCATGGTATGGACCTGCGCACGAAATAGGGCGCCCCCGAAGGAGCGCCCTCGCAAATCGCCTATGCAGCTAGTTTACGCGACCGGCTCGATCTTCTCGAGGCCACCCATGTAGGGACGCAGAACCTCGGGGATCGTGATGGTACCGTCGGCGTTCTGGTAGTTCTCCAGAATGGCGGCCATCGTGCGGCCAGCCGGCAGACCGGAGCCGTTGAGGGTATGCAGGTAGCGCGAACCCTTGAAGTTCTCGGGGTCGCGATACTTGATATTGGCGCGGCGAGCCTGGAAGTCGCCGCAGTTGGAGCAGGAGCTGATCTCCTTGTAGGCGTTGTAGCTCGGCAGCCAAACCTCGACGTCGTAGGTCTGACGGGCAGAGAAGCCCAGATCGCCGGTGCACAGGCTAATCACGCGATACGGAAGGCCCAGCTGCTGCAGCAGGTACTCGGCCTCGGCGGTCATGCTCTCGAGCTCCTCGTCGGACTCCTCCGGCTTGGCGAACTTGACCATCTCGACCTTGTCGAACTCGTGCTGGCGGATGATGCCGCGGGTGTCGCGACCAGCGGAACCGGCTTCCTCACGGAAGCAAGGAGTGAAGGCGGTGTAGCGGCGCGGCAGGGTGTCGGCGTCCAGAACCTCACCGGCATGCAGGTTGGTGAGCACGACCTCGGCGGTGGGGATCAGGAAGTTGTCGCCCGAGACGTGATAGGCGTCGTCCTCGAACTTGGGGAGCTGACCCGTGCCAAACATGGTCTGACGCTTGACGACGATGGGCGGCCACCACTCCTTAAAGCCACGGCTGGTGTGCGTGTCCAGGAAGAAGTTGATGAGAGCGCGCTCCAGGCGAGCGCCGGCGCCACCGAGAACGGTGAAGCGGCTGCCGGAGAGCTTGTTGCCGCGCTCGAAATCGAGGATGTCGAGGTCGGTACCCAGATCCCAGTGCGGCTTAAAGTCGAAGTCGAACTCGCGCGGGGTGCCCCAGCGGCGACGCTCGATGTTCTCGTCCTCGTCCTTGCCGTACGGGGTGGCCTCGCACGGAATGTTGGGCAGGTGAGCCATGAAGTCGTACTGCTCCTGCTCGAGGGCAGTGCGGCGCTCGGCCAGACCGTCGATCTTCTCGTTGACGGCGCGCACGGCCTCCTTGGCGGCCTCGGCCTCGTCCTTCTTGCCCTCCTTCATCAGGGCGCCGATCTTCTTGGACTCGGCGTTGCGCGTGGCCTGGAGCTCCTCGACCTCGGTGATGACGGCACGGCGCTCATCGTCGAGCTCAAAAAACTTCTCGCGGTCCCAAGACGTCTGGCGATTGGCCATAGCGGTATCGATGGCATCGGGGTTCTCGCGAACAAACTTGATATCAAGCATTAGATCCTCCGGCGATATACATTCCATTTAGGTTGCAACCTTGTACATGTATGGGCAAGTATATACTTATGAGCGTTTACGACCCAACTCAACTACGCAAGAAGGCACCCAATGGACGCAGTTTTTTCCTTTTTGTTTGGCACCCGCACCGGTTTTGCCATCCTTTTCGCCGGCGGCATCCTGCTGTTTGCGATTCTTGCCTTTGTAATGGAGAAGCGCACCCATAAGATGTACGTCGACCGCGGTCCCAAATCCGAGGACGAGGAAGACAGCTTCTGGGACTAACCTGCCAAAAAGGGACAGGTTTATTTTGGTCGGTTTTATCTGGGCAAA
>CABQHR010000257.1 GCA_902463875.1 uncultured Collinsella sp. | reverse complement strand
GCGGCCTGTTTGGAGTCCAAAAGAGGCGCTAAGCGCTGTAACCCATCGCCTGCAGAACAAACATGACGACCGTCAGCACCGTAATCACACCGATAGTCGCCCAAGTGAGCACATTCCACACGCGGCCGTTGCGGTTAGTGCCCATAATGTGACGGTCAGCGGCAATAACCACCTGGAACACCAGAACCACGGGCAGCAGCACGCCATTGATGACCTGCGAGGTCATCATAATCTGGAACAGATCGACGCCGGGCATAAGCACCAGCACGGCAGAGATACCGATGATGGCCGTAATGATGCCGCGATAGACCGGGGCCTCGTCCCAGCTGCGGTCGGCACCGCGCTCCCAGCCAAATGCCTCGCAGATAGCGCTCGACGTAACGCCCGGCAGCACGCAGGCGGCCAAGAAGCTCGCCGCGACCAGGCCCGAGGCAAACAGTACCGTGGACCACTGACCCGCAATAGGCTCCAGCGCGCGGGCAGCATCGGCGGCATCGCTAATCTGAATACCCGCCGGGAACAACACCGTGCCGGTCGTGATGATAATAAAGCCGGCAATGATATCGGCAGCGATCGAGCCGCTCACGGTATCAATACGCTGCAGCACGATGTCGTCCTCGCCCGCGTTCTTATCGACCACGTTGTTCTGCGCCAAGAAAATCATCCACGGCGCGATGGTGGTACCGATCGTTGCGACCACGAGCGACACGTAGCTGGGGTCATTTTGAATGTTAGGCACGACCAGGTCGACCGCGACCTCACCCCAGTTGGGGCCAGCCATAAACGCGGCGACGATGTAGGTCACGAACACGCAGCTCACCAGCAGCAGAATCTTCTCGATGCGCTGGAAACTCCCCGACATGGTAAGCATCCACACCAGCAGCGCCACCAACGGCACCGAGATGCTCGCCGGCACGCCAAAGAGGGCAAGGCCGCTCGCAATACCCGCAAACTCCGAAATGGTCACAGCCGTGTTGGCGATCAACAGCGCCGCCATAGCAAGTACACTCTTGCGCACGCCAAAGCGCTCGCGAATGAGCGATGCCAGGCCCTTGCCCGTGACGCAGCCGCAGCGCGCCGCGGTCTCCTGCGTCACGATGAGCAGCACAGTCATGACAGGAAGCATCCACAGCATCTTGTAGCCATAGCTGGCGCCCGCGCTGGAATACGTTGCAATGCCGCCGGCGTCATTGCCCGAAAGCGCCGCCAGCAGACCGGGACCCATAGCGCCAAAGATGGCCGCGATGGTCAACTTTTGCTTGGTGCCCGACTTTTGCTTGGTATTTTGCACGCGACCACCTAACCCATGACTGATATGGCGAGCAGCACCGCGGCGATGCAATACGCCACACACGAGATCATGACGGCAATAACGTTCATGGCGGTGCCCGACGTGTTGAGGTCATGCTCGTCACGCCAGAACAGCACCATCAGGTAAATCACGGCACTCATGTTGCCAACCAGGCAAATGATGGCAGCGATATTAAAACACCCGGTAAAGAGTTGCTCCTCAAACATGGGCGCATCGGGGAACGCAGCGGTGCGCACCAGCTGGGCGCACAGGTAGGTCACGAGTGACAGAATCAGGCCCATGCCCGTGCTCTGGAAGAAGAATCCCAGATACGGCTTGGGCTCGTCGTCGTGACCGTCATACTCCAGGAAGTAGTTCTTGACGAATGACACCATGCGCGAGGCCGCCAGCAGCACGAGCGGCATGGCGCACATGGGGAACACCACCAGATGCGCGGAGCCGAGCGCCGTTCCCAGCACGGTCGCCATGATGCACGACGCGATGCCCCATACAACAACCCAGTACTGGCGATGCACGAACCAGCTGAGCACGTTCGTCGAGTCGTCGGACGCGCTGTCACCCGAGCCGACACCAGCGATCTGCAGGTCCTCCTGATGCTCCTCGGCGATAACGTCCATGGCGTCGTCGAAGGTTACGATACCCAGGATGTGGCGGTTCTCGTCGCAGACGGGGATAGCGACCAGGTCATACTTGGTCATCTCGTCCGTTACGTCTTCCTGGTCCTCGTCGGGCGACACGTAGACCAGGTCGCGATAGGCCAACTGACCCAGCGTGGCGTCGCGGTCGGCTACGATCAGCGTGCGCAGCGAAAGCACGCCGGTCAGCATGCCGCTCGGATCCTCGGTATAGACGTAGTAGACGCTCTCGAAGTCCTCGTCGAGCTCGCGAATCGCCTCGATGGCGTCACCGACCGTTGCCGTAGCGGGCAGGGAGACAAACTCCGAGGTCATGATGCGGCCGGCGGTGTTGTCCTCATACCCCAGCAGGTTACGAATCGC
>CABQHR010000256.1 GCA_902463875.1 uncultured Collinsella sp. | reverse complement strand
CTCGGCAGTCCTTAAAAGGAGTGGTAAACATGGCAAGCATGGTTCCTTATCGTTCGGTTTTTGGCGTTCGTCCCTCTGCTAGCTCGCTATTCGATCTGTTCGATGATATGACCGACTTGGCGAGCAACTCGATCGCCTCTAAGGCCTTTCCTGTTGACGTCGAGGATAAGGGTGACGGTTATGAGGTCAAGGCCTATCTGACCGGCGTCGCCAAGGACGACATTGATGTTGAGCTCAACGAGGGTCGTCTTTCCATTAGCGTGAATGTCGAGGAGGACGAGGAAAACGAGGGCAAGAACTTCCTGCAGAAGGAGTTCAGCTCGTACAGTGCAACGCGTGGCGTGTATCTGAAGGATGCTTCGAGCGAGGGTCTTTCGGCTAAGTATGCTGACGGCATCCTGACCGTTACGGTTCCTAAGATTGTCGAGAAGAAGAACGTTACGAAGATCTCTATCGACTAACGATAATTCTGCTCCAATCGAAAGTTTGAGCTAAGGGGGCTGGGAAGTGATTCCCAGCCCCCTTATTTTTTTCAAGGGGCTATTGAATGCTCATGGGGCGATATTGTCCTGCAGGGCGTATGGTGAGCTCCCGTGAGCCAGAATGTCTGGTCGCCGTGCTGCCGAGCTCATCGTCAAGTGTCGCATTGAGCGCCTTGGCGTAGCTTTTGACGGTAAGGCTTGGGCGGTTGTTGTCCTGGCTAATATGCATGGCGATAAGCTGCTCAGTGCGATCGGTGACGAGTTCGCGCGCCGCGTCGGCCGCCTGGTCATTTGAGAGATGGCCTTTTGCGGACAGGATTCGCTCTTGAAGGAAGCGCGGGTATTCTCCTTGGCGCAACATGGCAACATCGTGGTTGCTCTCGAGCGCAAGCACTCGGCAGTCCTTGAGCGTGCCGATGGCATTGCTCGATAGCTCGCCGGTGTCGGTGGCAAATCCAATGGAGTCGCCAAAGGCATCAAATCGGTATCCAACGGGGTTGATGACGTCGTGTGAAGTCGAATAGGCCTGAACGCGAACACCGTCAATCTCGAGCACGTCGCCGGGATCGAATTCTTCAATAGGCAAATGTGCAAGGCTTTCCTTGGATGCGAGCGTGCCCCTGCTGGCAAAGAGGGGGCCATGCCAATGTTTGCACCACACATCGAGACCCTTGATGTGGTCGCTGTGCTCGTGAGTAATAAGAAGAGCTGAGACGTTGTCTGCCGAGAGTCCCAGTTCTGCCATACGCTTTAATGTCTCGCGACGTGACAGGCCGTCATCGATCATGATGAGCCCCTGAGGTCCCTCGACGAGTGCGCAGTTGCCTTTTGAGCCGCTGCCGAGGATATGAAGGTGCAGGCGAGACATAAGATTCCAAAGGATACAATGAGTGCGGACGAATAGAGGAGGAAGCGAATGCCAACGGTATCTCAGCACTATGGACATCATGCCGCGCCGAGGACGGATAAGAGCGCCCTGGCAACGCGGCAGGCCGCTGCCCCCGTAGTGCTCATGGTATCAGGCGGTGCGGACTCGACGGCGCTGCTCCTTATGGCTTGCACATCAAAGCTGGATATCCAGGACGGGCGCGGCGTCGCTCCCATTGCGCGCGAGCGATTGCACGTGCTGCATGTAAACCATCATCTGCGCGGGGAGGCATCCGATGGCGACGAGGCCTTTGTACGTGACCTGTGCGCACAATACGGTTTGCCGCTGTGTGTTGAGCATGCCTATTTTGATGACGAATCGGGCAATATCGAGGCTGCGGCTCGCGAGGTGCGCTATGCCGCGGCACGGAGATACGTTCGCGAACTTTGTGCCGAATCGGGCGCACCGCGGACGGCGGCTCGTATCTGTACCGCGCATACTTCGTCGGACCGCGCGGAAACATTTTTGATGAATGCCATTAAAGGGTCGGGTCCCGCGGGTCTATCGAGCATTCCGCGCCGTCGGAACATTGTGGTTCGCCCCTTGCTTGACCTCACGCACGATGAGCTCGTGAGCTATCTGCAGGTGCACGGTCAGCCATGGCGGGAAGATGAAAGCAACGAGGACGTTTCGTACCTGCGCAACTATGTACGCCATCGGGTGATGCCGGTGGTGGCACAGCGCAACGCGAGCGTCTGTAAGACGATTGGCGCCGCTTGCGAAATTCTGGGCGACGAAGACGCCTTTCTTTCCCAGCTTTCGGCACAGGCGTTTCGAAGCTGCCTGCGCAAGGAAGCGGCGGGCGCACTTGTGCTCGATGCGCGCCGTCTTGCCGCCGCTGAGGTTGTGATTGCACGGCGTATCGTGCGATTGGCGATTAAGCGCATCGATCCCGACGCGCGACCGGAGATGCGGCACGTGGAGCGCGTGCTC
>CABQHR010000255.1 GCA_902463875.1 uncultured Collinsella sp. | reverse complement strand
CCTGTGCCTGATCGACTTTGGCTCGTCGCTGGCGCTTGAGCCTGCGTCGGCCGTGGCCGGTACCGGCGGCAAGGCATCGTTTACGGAGCGTTATGCCACGCTGCGTCGTGCGACGGTTGCCTATGCCCCGCCCGAGATGCTCACCGACGATATTCCCGACCTGCGCGCTTTGCGTATGTCGCCGGCGATTGACGTCTATGCCGCGGCAAGCACGGTTTACGAGCTCATTGCCGGCATCGCGCCATACGAAGCCGCGCCGAGCGCTTCGGGCACCTCGGGTTCGCGCAAAAAGACGCGCGACATCGCCAGCCCCTACCGTCTCAAGATGGACACGCGGCCCGACTATCCCATTGGTGCCCATGCGCCCGGTTGCGATTTGACTCAGCTGCTTTGCCGTGAGCCCGATGTGGCGCTCGCCGCGGCCGAGCAGGCCCAGCAGCTGGGGCTTGAGCCGGATTCCGAGGAGCTACGCGATGCGTTGGCGTTTGTCGACGCTCAGTTGTTCGATGTGGTGATGGCCTGCCTGTCCAGCCATCAGCAGGACCGTCCCGAGCCGGCGGCGGTCGAGGCGGCGCTCTCGGCGTTTTGTGACCACTATGCGCAAAATGTCGGTCGTTCGCTCCGCGGCGAGCCGCTCACGCCGTGCCCCATGGATGCGTCCGGCCGTGCGGTTCTTCGCGCGCTGATGGTCGGCGCGGCGGTCGTCTGCGGCGTGGTTTGGGCTGTGGTCGTGGTTTCGGCCGCGCTGCTGGCGTCGGGCGCTCGCGTGACGGCGACTTTGGGATCGCTCGTGTGGTCTGGGCCGCTACCGGGTATTATTGCCGCACTGGCGTTGGCGCTGCCAGGCATAGCCGGCGTTGCCGCGGGGGCACTTGCGCGCGATCGGCGCTCGGGGTTCCTGCAGGGTGTGCTTGCGCTTTCTGCCTGCGAGGCTCCGGTGCTGGTTATGGCTGCATGTAGCGTATTTTCCCAACGCGCCGTGATGGGCGGCCTTGTTGCCGCTCTGGTTGCAACCTATACGCTTACGTGGTTTTTGCTTGCGATGGGCTTTGCCTTTGAACTTCCCGTTTCGGCACCGCGACGCACAAAAGTCCAGATGGCGACTCCGCTTGCCGGTGGAGCCGCGGCTGCCCGTACTTTTGGCGGACCTGTCGAAGTATCGTCCGGTTCTATTTCTACGACCAAGGAGGCCTAGGTCATGGCATCTCAAGTTGAGCTCACCCCATGCGGGGCCATGTTTGACATCTTTAAGCGCGCGGCGCATCTGAGCCATATCGAGCTGTGCGGCTTGGTGCTTTCGTCCCGTCCGCTCGCAGACGGCCGCAGCCCGCAGAGCCGAGCCGCCGATCGCTCTTGGGTTTCCCGCTTTATCGTTCGCGCGCCGGTCGGCACGCTTCAGCAGCGCTACTTTGCCGAATACGGTACCTCGGCTGCGCGTATTATGTCGCAACTGGCCCTGCGCCAGCGCAATCCCATGGACTCCACGGCTGTGATCAATATGGTGTGCGGCCCTGCAGGTGAACCGATGGTACGCGCGCTCGAAGAGTGTCACCAGGACACAAATCTCTATCGCAACGCGCTCGATCGCCTGTCCCAAGCGGCGGAGCTCATGCCCGCCGAGCGCGCCGAGGCCGTGCTGGTGCTGTTTGTCGCCGTCGGTTGTTCGGCGGATGTGCGGTCCTCGGTGAACTATGCCATCGACTACGCGAACGCGACCTGTGGCGGAGGCACATCCACGCCGCGTTCGCTTGGCATGTCGATGACCGCGGGCGAACGCGAACCCGCCCCGGCGCACCCCTTGGGCTTGCTGCGTATACAAAACAGTTTTGTCGTGAGCGCCCCGCGCTGGATTCAGCCGAGTGAGCAGGGTGTTGAGATTGGCGCGCTGGCCACTGGTGAGGGCGATATTACCGACGTCGGCGACGATGTCTCGGCCCGCCATGCCCATATCTGGTGCGATGCTCAAAATATCTGGCACGTCGAGGACTTGTCGTCCACCAACGGAACCGTGGTGGTAAACGGGGCCACGCGCGTCTGCATTCAGGTCGAGCCCGGTCGTTCCGCCCAACTCAATCCCGGCGACGAGCTCAAGCTCGGCGAATCCACTACCTACGCCGTCCTCTTCGGTGCCCTCTAGCCGGCAGATAGGGACGTTCCTTTCCTGCCGGCACTTTGGGACACTCCTTGGCGCGCCAGAGCCAGTCGCCCGGGGATGGAGGGACCATTTTGGCCCTTGGCAGTCACCCAAGGTAAACCTTTACCGCCCGCCTATATTTGCCGAAATTACACTTGAAGGCGGGGTACAATAAACCCGCATGCGGATTTCCGTTGCGGGCGCTTCCCATCGCC
>CABQHR010000254.1 GCA_902463875.1 uncultured Collinsella sp. | reverse complement strand
GCGACGTTGCCCGAGGCTTCCTTAATGCCCATGATGTTGGGGTGCGCGGCCAAGCGCTCCACGTTGCGCTCGCTGATGCCGCAGCCGCAGCGGCCGGGGATGTTGTACAGGATGCAGGGGATGTCCACAGCATCCGCTACGGTCTTAAAGTGCTGGTAGATACCCTCTTCATTGGACTTGTTGTAGTAGGGGGTAATGAGCAGCAGGCCGTCGGCTCCCAGGCCTTGATAGGTGAGCGACTTGGTGAGCATGGTCTGCGTGGAGTTAGAGCCCGAGCCGGCAATGACGGGGACGCGGCCTGCAACCTGCTTGACCACGGCGGCGACAACGGAGTTGTCTTCGTCATCGGTCATCGTGGCACTCTCACCGGTGGTGCCCAGGGTGAGGATAGCGTCAGTGCCGTTTTGCAGGTGGAAATCGATAAGGCGTTCGAGTGCGTCAAAGTCGACGCTGCCGTCCTTTTTAAACGGCGTGACGAGGGCGACGATTGAACCCTCGAGATTACGGATGTCCATGTTCTTCTCCTTCGCTTCCGCGATCTGGATGCGTTTGTTCCACTGAGCGGCGACGGCCAGGCGCTCGTCCTGGGCGCGACGGCGGGCGCTTTCGGCACGCGATTTGGCCAGCAGCTCTCGGCCGCACGGCAGCACGTCGAGCGTGGCAAAGTAGTCGCCTGGGCGCTCGGCGCGGCGGATGAGGTCGGCCGAGCCATCGGGGCGCAGCAATACCTCGGCGGAGCGCAGACGGCCGTTGTAGTTGTAGCCCATGGAGTAGCCATGCGCGCCGGTATCGTGGATCACGAGCACATCACCCATGTCGATCTGCGGCAGCTCGCGGTCGATAGCGAACTTATCGTTGTTCTCGCATAAGTTGCCCGTGATGTCATACGTGTTCGTGACCGGTGCTGCAGTCTTGTCGGCGCCACCCGGCTGTCCCATCACCGTAATGTGGTGGTAGGCACCATACATAGCGGGACGAATGAGGTCGACGGCGCTTGCATCGACACCGATATAGTCCTTGTAGATCTGCTTTTCATGGATGGCCTTAGTGACCAGGCAGCCGTAGGGGCCCATCATAAAGCGACCCATCTCGGTGCAGATCGCCACATCGCCCATGCCGGCGGGGACCAGAATCTCGTCGTAGGCTGCGTGTACGCCTTCGCCGATGGCGTGGATGTCGTTAGCCTGCTGCTCGGGCAGGTAGGGGATACCCACACCGCCGGACAGATTGATAAAGGCGACATGTGCGCCCGTTTCGCGCTCCAGGCGCACGGCAAGTTCAAAGAGGATGCCTGCGAGCTTGGGATAGTAGTCGTTAGTGACGGTGTTACTGGCAAGGAATGCGTGGATGCCAAAATTCTGGGCGCCCTTGGCCTTGAGCATGCGGAAAGCCTCGAAGAGTTGTTCGGTGGTCATGCCGTACTTGGAGTCGCCCGGGTTGTCCATGATGCCATTGGAGAGCTGGAAAAGGCCACCCGGATTAAAGCGACAGCTGACCGTCTTGGGGATGGGCCCCGCAACGCGCTCAAAGAACTCAATGTGGCTGATGTCATCAAAGTTGACGATGGCGCCCAGTTTATCTGCAAGGGCAAAGTCCGCCGCCGGCGTGTCGTTGGACGAGAACATGATGTCGTGGCCGGTGATACCCAGCGAGCGGGCGATCATGAGCTCGGTATAGCTCGAGCAATCGCAGCCGCAGCCGTATTCGTTGAGAATGGAGATGAGCGCCGGGTTTGGATTGGCCTTGACGGCAAAGTATTCCTTAAAGCCCGGGTTCCATGCGAAGGCGTCGCGCACTTCTTGCATGTTGCGGCGGATGCCCGCCTCGTCGTATAGATGAAACGGCGTGGGGAACTGCTCGACGATATGCTCGAGCGTTTCCTTGTCCACAAACGGCTGCTTGGCCGCATATGCCTCGTTGGGGGTCAATGCCATGTCCCGTAAACCTCGCTATCCAGACGGCGCCATCTGCGCATCGAATCCGCATAGCGAGGACCCAATGTCCGGATAGCGCTCCCGCATTGCTGCAGACAGTCCTGCGGGTGTTTCCCGCAGGCCCACCAGGCTGTTCGTGCCCGAAAAGCCCAGTTCGGCGGGTTTCGCCTCCCCGCAGGGTCAAAGTCTGCCGACTCGCCCGCGGCTCTTCGTGCCCGCGCCTCTATCAAGTGGTAACGACCCTACCACGTTGCACTTTACCAAACAAGAGTATTCGTATATAACGTTGAAAAAATGCAGCATCATGCTAGAAACAAGGGTGCCACAATCCTGCGTCACAATATTGTGTGAATGGATATGCCCCCCATGAAAGGATCCTTTATGACCGAGCTCCAAGAACTTCGTCGCTATCGGCGCGACCTGCATCGCATTCCGGAGCTCGATTTCGATCTTCC
>CABQHR010000253.1 GCA_902463875.1 uncultured Collinsella sp. | reverse complement strand
TTCGGCGGCATGACCAGAAGGTCAATGCCGCCTTGTTTCAAGGCACCTTGCTCGCTCTGGCGGGCTTTCGCTGACTTCGCCAAAACATCGACGTTGTGGCAGATGCCAACGACTACCCCTTTAAGCTGCGGTGGAATAGGGACTAAATGGGAGCCTCAGAGGCCAAAAGAGCCCCTATTCCACCGCAACTTCATGGGGGTGTGTGACAATGCCCGTCGGAAAACATCTGCTGTCTTTGGGGGTCTATCTATGCTGTACGAGTTTTGTGCCGAGAACTTTGAGCGGGTGCCGGCGGCTATCGATGCCGGTGCAAGGCGTATCGAGCTGTGCGACAACCTTGCCGTTGGTGGCACTACGCCTTCGGCCGGCGTTATCAGCGCTACGACCAACTATGCTCACGAGCACGATGCACGGGTGATGTGCATGATTCGTCCGCGTGGTGGCGACTTTCATTACAACCAGGACGAGCTGCGCATGATGGAGATGGATCTGGGCCTTGCTGTGAGCGCCGGCGTTGACGGCCTGGTCTTTGGCTGCTGCAAGCCCTGTGCCAGCGGCTGGGCGCTCGACGAGCTCACCCTCGGCGCCCTCGTTATGGCTACGGGCTGCGCGACGGAGGAGTGCAAGCGCGAGTCCCTTGACATCACCTTCCACATGGCATTTGACCAGCTCTCGCTCGAGGCTCAGCTCGATGCCATTGACGCACTCGCCGACTGCGGCATCACGCGCATCCTGACGCATGGTGGTGCTGCCGGAACGCCGATCGAGGACAACCTGGAGCACCTGTCGCGTCTTGTCGAGTATGCGGGCGACCGCCTGACCATTCTTCCCGGCGGCGGCATTTCTACGGCCAACCGCGATACCGTGGCGGCGGCATTGAGCGTCTCCGAGCTCCATGGCACCAAGATCGTGCCGCTGGAGGCGTAACCCGTGGCGCTGGTATTTGACGTTCAGCAGGCGAACGGTAAGCCCGACGACAACCGGCGCCCTGGCACCGCGTGTCCCTTTTGCGATACCGAGGAACTTGCCGATATCATCCGGCGCGATGGTGACTGCATCTGGCTCGAGAATAAGTTCAAGACCCTGCGCGCCACCCGTCAAACCGTGCTGATCGAGTCGGCCGATCACGATGCCGACCTGGTGATCTATGAGCCGGATGAACTCCACCATGTGATGCGGTTTGCCCTGGGTTGCTGGCAGCAGATGATCGATTCACAGCAGTATCGCAGCGTTCTCATGTACAAGAACAAAGGCCCGCTTTCGGGCGGCAGCCTCGTCCATCCACACATGCAGATTGTGGGCTTGGAACAGGAGGACGGCTATGCGGCGCTGACCTCAGCCAACTTTGAAGGCATCGATGTCTGGCGGCAGGGGAGAATCTCGGTCAACATCCCAACCGAGCCGATCATGGGATTCTTTGAGGTCAACGTCTCGGCTCCACAGGGAATCGCCGCCAGCGACGACGCCCGCGACCAAGCCGAAGCGGACCTGTTTGCCGATGCGATTCAGGTGGCCCTGCGCTATATCCTGCACGAGCACCACGGCGGCCGCGCGGAGTCGTACAACTTGTTCTTTTACCACATGGACGGCCGGACCATTGCCAAGGCGCTGCCGCGTTGGGTGGTTTCGCCCTACTTTGTCGGCTATCGTTTGGCCCAAGTCAATGCCGAGACGACGCTCGATATCGATGCTGAGCGTCTGCGTGCGCATCTGGAAACGCTCGTATAGCAAGACTAACACCCGCGTAATGCGGACAGCCTAGCGCGCCATGGCGTCGCGGCCGGCTTCGACCCGCTTGCGCTGTTTGGTGCGCTCCTCGCCGGTCAGGCGCTCAAAGAAGTGTCCGATAATTGAGGCCAACACCTGCTGAAACAGCGTGCCGCACATGACGGGGAATACCACTTCGCCGGGAAAATACTGCGTGGCGATGACGGCACCCGAAGAGATGTTGCGCATGCCGCAGGTAAAGCACATGGTGGTCGTCTCGCTATACGGCAGGTGCAGGGCCCGGGCGATCAGGACGCCGATGATAAAGCCGCTGATGGCGAACACCAGGATAAAGAGCGCGACTTCTAAGCGCTCAACATTCATGTGTAGCACGTACTCGCTCATAGCGGTGGAGTTGGACGCGATGACGCCCATCATCATGAACTTGCAGGCGGGCGAGAGCGCGGGGGAGAGTTTCTCGTGGCCCCAGCCGCGCGTGAGTTCATTGATGACAATACCGAGCACAGCGGGGATGGCGATCATAAAGGCCATGTTCTGCATCATGTTCGGCACGTCGATCGAGACGGTGGCGCCCAGCAGGAGCTTGAGCGTAAGCGGAATCGTCACAGGTGAGATGACCGAGGACGTCAGGATGATGGTGAGCGCGAGCGGGCCGTTGCCGCCGA
>CABQHR010000252.1 GCA_902463875.1 uncultured Collinsella sp. | reverse complement strand
TGTACAACACCGCCATCTACCGTTTTGAGTGGAAGGGCGAGGAGTGCGTGACCATTGGCCTGGCCGGTCACATCTTGGCGCCCGATTTTTGCGACAGCGTGCTGTTCGATAAAAAGCTGGGTTGGTATTCGGTGACCGAGGACGGCGAGATGCTGCCGGCCGACATGCCCGATGGCCTGGCCCGCCCGCCCTACGACACCAAGCGCAAGCCGTTCCTTGCCGACGGTATCTCCATCAAGGGTTGGAAGCTCGAGAGCCTGCCTTACCTCACCTGGGCGCCCGTCATTAAGCTGCCGGCCGAGAAGGAACTCATTCGTTCGCTCAAGAACTTGGCCAAGAAGTCCGACAGCGTCATTATCGCCACGGACTTCGATCGCGAGGGCGAGCTGATCGGCTCGGACGCCCTCAACAAGGTGCGCGAGGTGGCGCCGGATCTGCCGGTTGCCCGCGCCCAGTATTCTTCGTTTACCAAGGCCGAGATCACACAGGCCTTCGATAACCTCGTCTCACTCGACCAGAACCTGGCCGACGCCGGCGAGAGCCGCCAGCACATCGACCTCATCTGGGGCGCGGTGCTCACGCGTTACCTGACGCTTGCTAAGTTTGGCGGCTTTGGCAACGTGCGCTCTGCCGGCCGCGTGCAGACCCCGACGCTTGCCCTGGTGGTTGAGCGCGAGCGCGAACGCATGGCGTTTGTGCCCGAGGACTATTGGCAGATTCGCGGCATGGGTGCCGCTCAGGGTGCCGCCGAGGATGATCGCTTTAAGATTGCCCACAAGACGGCGCGTTTTACCGACAAGGATGCTGCCGAGACGGCGTATGGTCACGTCGACGGCGCTACGACGGCAACCGTCGCCGCGGTGACCAAGCGCTCCCGCAAGCAGCAGCCACCCACGCCGTTTGCGACGACCTCGCTGCAGGCCGCCGCCGCGGCCGAGGGCATCTCACCTGCGCGTACCATGCGCATCGCCGAGTCCCTCTACATGGCGGGCCTCATCAGCTATCCGCGTGTCGACAACACCGTGTACCCTGCGACGCTCGATCTGGGCGCCGTGGTGAGCGACCTGGCAAAGATCAACCCGGCGCTGGCGCCCGTGTGTAAAAAGGTACTCGCCGGCCCCATGAAGCCCACGCGCGGCAAAGTCGAGACCACCGACCACCCGCCCATCTACCCCACGGGCGAAGGCGATCCGTCCACGCTCGATGGCGGCCAGCGCAAGCTCTACGACCTCATCGCCCGCCGCTTCCTGGCGACGCTTATGGGTCCCGCGACCATCGAGAATACCAAGCTCGAGCTCGACGTGAACGGTGAGCCGTTCGTGGCTTTGGGCGATGTGCTCGTGACCCCGGGTTTCCGCGAGGCGTACCCGTACGGACTCAAGCGCGACGAGCAGATGCCGCCGCTGGAGCAGGGCGATACGGTCGACGTGTTCGACATTAAGCTCGAGGCCAAGCAGACCGAGCCGCCCGCGCGCTACAGCCAGGGCAAGCTCGTGCAGGAGATGGAAAAGCGCGGCCTGGGCACCAAGTCCACGCGCGCGAGCATCATCGAGCGCCTGTACGCCGTGCGCTACCTCAAAAACGATCCCGTTGAGCCGAGCCAGCTGGGCATCGCCATCATCGACGCGCTGACGCAGTTTGCTCCGCGCATCACGAGCCCCGATATGACCAGCGAGCTCGACGGCGACATGACTCGCGTCGAGCGCGGCGAGGACACCGAAGAGCATGTCGTGACGCACTCGCGTGCGCTGCTGGCCGGCGTGCTCGACGAGCTGCTCAAGCATACGCAGGAGCTGGGCGACGCCATCAGCGACGCCGTCACGGCCGATGCGCGCGTGGGCGCCTGCCCCAAGTGCGGCAAGGATCTGGTTATGAAGACGAGCGCCAAGACCCGCGGCAGCTTCATTGGCTGCATGGGTTGGCCCGACTGCGACGTGACCTATCCGGTGCCGAGCGGCGTCAAGGTGAGCCCGCTCGAGGGCGAGGCAGCCGTGTGCCCCGAGTGCGGTGCGCCGCGCATCAAGTGCCAGCCGTTCCGCCAGAAGGCCTTCGAGATCTGCGTGAACCCCACGTGCCCTACCAACTACGAGCCCGACCTTAAGGTGGGCGAGTGCAAGGTGTGCGCCGAGGCCGGACGCCATGGCGACCTGATCGCGCACAAGAGCGAGAAGAGCGGCAAGCGCTTTATCCGCTGCACCAACTACGACGACTGCGGCGTGAGCTATCCGCTGCCGGCGCGCGGCAAGCTCGAGGCAACGGGCGAGACCTGCCCCGAGTGCGGCGCTCCCATCGTGGTGGTCAACACCGCGCGCGGCCCGTGGCGCATCTGCGTCAATATGGACTGCCCGACCAAGGAGAAGAAGCCCGCCCGCGGCCGCAAGACCACAACCAAGGCGAGC
>CABQHR010000251.1 GCA_902463875.1 uncultured Collinsella sp. | reverse complement strand
CAAATGAGCTGCCTTGCGGCTATACTGGTGCGCGGTCGTTTGCGAGCTCACGCGGCGGCCCTTGGTAACCCGACTTCCCGCGCCGTATCCATAGCGGCGCTCCCGGGGGAAGCGGATATACGCAAAGGAGTTCTATATGAGCAATCCCTCGAACCGCGCCTCGATGCGCGGGCAACTCACGCTGCGCGGCGTCGTCATCGGCGTCCTTGGCTGCGTGATTATCACGGCAAGCTCGGCCTACACCGCCCTCAAGATGGGCGCTCTCCCCTGGCCGATCGTCTTCGCCGCCGTCATCTCGCTGTTCTTCCTTAAGCTCATGGGCAATGCCAGCCTCAACGAGGCCAACGTCACCCACACCATCATGTCCGCGGGCGCCATGGTCGCCGGCGGCCTGGCGTTTACCATCCCGGGCGCCTGGATGCTGGGCTATGCCGACCAGATCAGCTGGCTCGACATGTTTATCGTGGCACTCGCCGGCACCATCCTGGGCCTGCTGGCCACCGCGCTCATCCACCGTCACTTTATCGTGGACGCCGCGCTGGAGTTCCCCACCGGCAACGCCGCAGCTCAGACCCTGCGCGCCACCGAGGCCGGTGGAAAAACCGGCAAGCAGCTCTTTGGCTCCATGGCCATTGCAGGCATCTACAGTGTGCTTCGCGACGCCCTGGGCGTGGTGCCCAGCATGCTGTGCACGCTCAATATCCCCGGCGTGACCTTTGGCATCTACAACTCGCCCATGCTGCTCTCCGTCGGCTTCCTCGTGGGCTTCGCTCCGGTCGCCTTCTGGTTTGCCGGCGCATTGCTGGGCAACTTTGGCATCATCGTCGGCGGCACCGCTGCCGGCCTGTTCGACGTCGTGACCGCGCAGGGCATCGTCAAGTCCCTGGGTATGGGCCTTATGATGGGCTTTGGCGTCGCCGTCGTCCTCAAGGACATCCTGCCGCAGGTCGCCGGCATCGTCCGCGGTCTTGCCGCCGACAGCTCCACCGACACCGATGAGCAGTCGCTCATCTCGGGCTCCCTTAAGCTCGACGCCGGTATCATCGGCCTGGGCGCTGCCGCCATCGCCGTGATCATCGCCATCGTGCTCGACCTTGGCCCCGTTCCGGCCGTCATCGTGACGCTGTTCACCTTTGTCACCACCATCATGAGCGCACAGAGCTGCGGCCAGACGGGCATCGACCCCATGGAGATCTTTGGCCTCATCGTCATGCTCATCGTTGCCGCCTTCGCGCAGCTCGCTCAGGTCAAGCTGTTCTTTATCGCCGGCATCGTGGCCGTGGCGTGCGGCCTTGCGGGCGACGTCATGAACGACTTTAAGGCCGGTGCCGTGCTGGGCACCAACCCGCGAGCACAGTGGGTCGGCCAGGCCATCGGCGGCATCGTGGGCGCCCTGGTCGCCGCCGCCGTCATGGTCGCGCTCGTCACCGCCTATGGTCCGGACGCCTTTGGCCCCGACAAGAGCTTTGTTGCCGCGCAGGCAAGTGTGGTCGCCACCATGGTCTCGGGCATCCCGAGCGTGCCGTGGTTCGCAGGCGGCTTTATCGCCGGTATCGTCATGTACTGGCTCGGCATTCCGGCCATGATGATCGGCCTGGGCGTGTACCTGCCGTTCTACATGTCGCTCACGGCTTTCCTGGGCTCCTGCGTTAAGCTCGCCTACGACAAGTGGGCCGCACACCGCGACGCTACTGCCGGCCTTTCGGACGAGGAGAAGGCCGCCAAGGACGCCGCCTTCCAGGAGCAGGGCCTGGTCGTCGCCAGCGGCCTGCTCGGCGGCGAGTCCATCGTCGGCGTTATTCTGGCGTTTGTCTCTGTTGGTCTGAGCCTGCTGGGGTAGGCCGAACAACAACGCACCAGCGCAGAGCGCGGAGTCGGAATCAAACCGGCCCCGCGCTTTTTTGTCTATTTGATTCTTATGATCCTCACGGCGTTTTAGCCATGTCGATTGGCCTGACTTCCAGGTCAACAAACCTTGTCTGACACCTCGCCTAACGCGGTGTAGAGTAAAGACGACAGACGCAAGAAGCGGCTCAGAAGCTAAACGAGGTAAGCATGGAACTCGACAAACAACAGATCAAGCGGCTGCGCGAGCGTCATCATCGTCGTCACGGTATACGCCCTGCACACAGCGAGGCCATGGAGAATGCTACCCGTTTCCTTAAGCAGGCGTTCAACATTCGCGAGGGACGCGCGCCCTATCACGTGATTCGCAAGCGCTTTGTAAACGGGGCGCGCCTGACTGGCTCGCACTTATGCATCCTGATCATTGCCATGTTGATCGCGAGCATCGGCCTCGATATCGACTCGGATATCGCCATTGTAGGTGCCATGCTCATCTGCCCGCTCATGGGCTCGGTCCTTGCCATGGCATATGGCATCGCCACGCTCGACCGCGAGATTACCGTCGAGGCC
>CABQHR010000250.1 GCA_902463875.1 uncultured Collinsella sp. | reverse complement strand
AATTGAGGCGAAGCCGCCACAGGTCTTACGGTCTGTGGCGGCTTTTTGTTTACATCGATGGGGTTCAATAATTGCCTCACAAGCTTGTCTCTTCCTCTCGCCGCCTGTATTCATACGTGTGCCGAAAGGTATGCATGGACGGTCGCCCGTGAGGGTAGGGTGGTGGCATAGGACATTTGGAGGGTGAGTCGGCTCGGCTGCCGACCATGCTGCTCCCGGGATGGCACCGACCGCGAACTCTCCCCGTTGGCGTCGCGCATTGCGCGCGGCCCTGCAAGGAGGTCATCATGGGTGCTCCCAAGACCGGTAACGTAAGGAACGTGGTGCTCGTAGGCCAAGGCGGGGTGGGCAAGACTTCACTCGCCGAGGCCATGCTCCACCTTTCCGGCAAGACCGCCCGCCTGGGCGGCCACGACGGCACCAAGCCCACGCTCGACTATGACCCCGAAGAGGTCAAGCGTGCATTTTCCATCTCGACGACCATCGCGCCGATCGACTGGAAGGGCGCGCGCATCAATGTGCTCGATGCCCCGTGCTACCCCGATTTTATCGGCGACGCCTTTGCCGCGATGAGCGTCTGCGAGACGGCTCTGTTTGTGGTCGACGCCGAGGCCGGCCCACAGCCTACGACGGTTAAGCTCTGGTATGCCGCCGAGGACCTGCGTCTGGCGCGTGCGGTGTTCGTAAACCGCCTGTCGCGCTCCGAGGCCAGCTTTGCGACCACGATGGACCTGCTGCAAGAGCGCTTTGGCACGCGCCTGGGCGCCGTGACCCTTCCCTGGGGCGAGGGCGAGGACTTTGACGGCATCATCGACCTGGTGCGCATGAAGGCGCGCCATTGCAACGGCACCGAAGCCGTTGAGTCGGAGATTCCCGAGGAGTATCGTGCCCAGGCCGAGGAGGCCCATGACCATCTGTGCGAGTTGGTGGCCGAGGCCGACGATGAGCTGATGATGAAGTACCTGGAAGGCGAGGAGACGCTGACGCAGGAGGAGCTTGAGGGCCTGCTGTCGAAGGCGATCGCCGAGCGCATCTTTGTGCCGGTCTTTGCGGGCGATTGCATTAAGGAGCAGGGCGTCAACTCGCTGATGGACGACATCGCGACGTACTTCCCGGCGCCGACCGACTACGGCGAGATGCCGCTCATCGACGGTGATTCGCTCAAAATCTCGAGCGACGATGACCGTCCGGTGGCGTTTGTGTTTAAGACGCTGGCCGATCCGCAGCAGGGTCGCATCAGCTTTATCAAGGTGCTGACGGGTACGCTTGAGCCGGGTCTTGAGCTGATCAACGCGCGTACCCGCAAGAGCGATCGTCTGGCCCACCTGTATGTGATGTGCGGCCGCGACATGACCGAGGTCGGTCACGCCTATGCCGGCGACATCATCGTGGCGCCCAAGCTGGCGGCCGAGACGGGCGATACGCTCTCCATTACCGGTAAGGTCGAGGCTGCGGCTTTTAAGTTCCCCAACTCGCAGTACCGCATTGCCATCGAGGCCGAGAACCGTGGCGACGAAGAGAAGCTCTATACGTTTATCGAGAAGGCGTGCAAGGCTGATCCGACCATGAGCATCGATCGCGACGAGGAGACGGGCCAGACTATCATCTCCGCCGTTGGTGAGGCGCAGGTTTCGGTGCTGCTCAACCGTTTGGAGGATCGCACCAAGGTCGTGGCCAAGAGCGTGCCGATCCGCATTCCGTATCGCGAGACCATCCGCCGCACGGCGAGCGCCCAGGGTCGCCACAAGAAGCAGACCGGCGGCGCCGGTCAGTACGGCGACTGCTGGCTGCGCGTGGAGCCGCTCATTGGGCCCGACGGCACGAGCGACGGCTACGAGTTTGTGGACGAGGTCGTGGGTGGCCGCATTCCGCGCTCGCTGATCCCCGCTGTGGACAAGGGCGTCCAAGAGACCATGAAGGACGGCATTATCGCCGGTTATCCGCTCACGGGCATTCGCGTCGCGGTGTACGACGGTTCGTATCACAGCGTCGACTCCAACGAGATGGCGTTCCGCGCGGCGGCTCGCATCGGCCTGCGCAAGGCGTGCGCCGATGCCGACCCGGTGGTGCTGGAGCCCATCGAGGAGATCACCGTGACCATTCCCGAGAGCTACGCCGGCGCCGTGATGGGCGACATCTCGGCCTCGCGCGGTCGCGTGACGGGCATGGAGACCGATGAGCGCGGCGACACCGTGGTCATCGCCCAGGCCCCGCTCGCCGAGCTGACGGATTACTCGACGCGCCTGCGCTCCATCACGCGCGGCACGGGCGACTTTACCATGAAGCCCGCCGGCTATGAGCAGGTTCCCTACGACGTTCAGGCCAAGCTGGTCGAGCGCTATGAGGAGGGCCGCGCTAAGTAGCGTGTGATTTTGCCTGCAATGTAGGTGCTGACGAAAAGGCCGCCCTGGGTAACC
>CABQHR010000249.1 GCA_902463875.1 uncultured Collinsella sp. | reverse complement strand
TGGCATAGACATCGCGCTTGCGGCGCGAATACTTCTGAGACAGGCGCTTGGCCACCGCAGAGGCGGGCTCCCCCTCCCCGAGCGCGGCACGGATGTCCTCGCGCAGGGCCTCGTCGGGGTCTACCGCTGCGGCTCCAACCGGCGCGATACCGGCCTCCTCGTCCTCACTCGGCGGCGCAATGACCAGCGCAATCTCGCCCTTTACCTCGCCACGGGCACGCAGCTCCTCGGTTAGCTGGGCGGCGGATCCACGCAAGACTTCCTCGTGCAGTTTGGTGAGCTCGCGGCAGACGGCGACATCGCGCTGGGGAAAGACCTCGGCCACGGCCTCGAGCGTCGCCACGATGCGATGTGGAGACTCGTAGAAGATGAGTGCGCCGGGCACCACGGCAAGGCGCTGCAAACGGCGCACGCGGTCGCCGTGCTTTCGGCCCAAAAAGCCCTCGAAGAAAAAATGCTCGCAGGGAATACCGGACGAAACGAGCGCCGTGACGCAAGCAGAGGGCCCAGGAATAACTTCGACGGGCACATCGGCCTCACGCGCCACCTCGATCAGCGCCTGGCCGGGATCGGACACGCTCGGCATGCCGGCGTCCGAGGCAAAGGCGAGGGTCTCCCCCGCCAGCAGACGGTCGACCAGGCCGGCAGCGCGGCTAGCGATCACATTCTCGTCGCAACGGACAAGCGGCTTGGAAATGCCCAGGTGCATCAGCAGCTTTGACGTCACACGCGTGTCTTCGCAGCAGATGACATCGGCAGCGGCAAAGGCCTCGCCAACGCGCGGGGACAGGTCACCCAGGTTGCCGATGGGCGTGCCGACCACATAGAGTTTGCCCGTATGGGCGCTGTTTTGCGTCATATCAACCTATTCAATCATGCCGCGCTCGAGCGTACCGAGCGCCGCGCGGGCGTCCCATGCTGCAATGCGCTTCTCGGTCTTCCACGTTTGGAAGAACCAACCGGCAGCCGGCGCAAACGAAGCCAGCTGGTTGGCGATAAACACGCGCTCGTAGGCATTGCGGCCCTCGGGCGTAACCGACGAGTTGGCAAAGATCGCCGCGCCCGACCATTCGCCCACCAGCACGGGGAACCCAGTAGAAATCGCTTCTTTAAGCTCGCGCTTGTTACGCGAAATCGCCGTCGTCAGCCCGCGAGGGCTCGTGATGTCGAGCGCATACTCGTCGCGGTAATGGTACAGGTGAAGGTCCATGTAGACGTTCTTGTACTTGGCGCCGCGCATAAAATGCTTCCACTCGCTGGGATGCCCCGACGACGAGAAGACGACGATTTTATCCTCGGGCATATACGAACGGACGAGCTCGTAGGCATCGCGATAGAAATTGCGCAGGTAGTGAGCAGGAATGCCATCCGTCATGGTGAAGAGGCTCTTGCGAACGCTCATCTGCGGCGTGTCCAGCAGCTCAATGCCCAGCAGGCTCTCGGCCTCGCCATAGCGATCGGCCAAGCGCTCGAGCACGTCGAGTGCGACATGACGGCCGTTGGTGGACGAATGCCACTCGGCGACAGCCTCCGGCGTGGTGGGCGAATCGTTGGAATCGCCCTGGCCACCGGGCACGGTTGCCAGATCGAGCAGCACGCGGATGTCGTACTTGGCAGCCCACTCAATTGCGCGGTCGATGTAATCGACAACCGATATGTAGGAGGCATCGGACTCCTGTGAGCCAAAGGCATACCAGGGCACCGGCAGACGCACGGCATTGAGACCGATCTGCGCCATGCGACGAAAATCGTCCTCGCTCACAAACGTCTCGTAATGGCGGCGCATGCGCTCGTTATAGGCGGCGGTACCCATGGCCTCCTGTAGCTCGGCCGCGTTGGATGCACCGGTCGCCGCGTACAGCGACGGGGTCACCCAAGGCTCGGGAATAAACCAGCCAGAGAGATTAACGCCGAGTATCCTCTCCATCACTGCCCCCTTCGGATCATGCAGGTCGAACCCGCATCGTATTGCGTAGGATAAATATCGTTTTGAGTATACCCGCGTGTGCGGACAGGCGACCGAACGGTCTGTAAAGTGACGCGAAAGTGGGAGGAATGTCTGGGAGCAGACAGGCTCGGAATGGTGCGACAAGGTGCGTACGCGCGCCGGAGGCAGGCACCGGAAAGCGCGTCCCGTTCTGAGCCCTTATTCTGGGACGCAGTTTCCGCAGAACCCTACATAAAAGAAAAGGACCCCTTTGCAGAGGTCCTAGTCAATTCAAGGTGGCGGGGAAGGGAATCGCGTCCGCGCGCTGCGCGGACGGACCGCTGCGGCGCTTACGCGCCTTGCGAGCTGCGCTGGCAAACGCTTACGCGTTTACTCAGCTCCGCGCCCTCACGGGGTTCGATTCCATGTGGGGGCTGCATAAAAGAAAAGGACCCCTTTGCAGAGGTCCTAGTCAATTCAAGGTGGCGGGGA